>CANHRW010000172.1 GCA_947462865.1 Bacteroidota bacterium
ACTCAATTATGACCAAACCATGGATGTGCCAAATTTATCGGGATGTTTCATGTTTATAAGAACTGAAGCCTTAAAAAAAGTTGGTGCTTTTGATCCCAGGTATTTCATGTATTTAGAAGATACCGATTTGTGCAGGCGAATAGGCATGCATTACCGAACGGTATATTACCCTGAAGTAAAAATTGTTCATGCCTATGAAAAAGCTTCTTACAGGTTCAATAAATTGCTTTTTTACCATATTCAATCAGCCTTCTTCTATTTTAACAAATGGGGCTGGTTCATAGACAAAGTACGTACACAAAAAAATGCTGCAACAAAACAGTTAACGCATTCTTAGAAAGCGTTTTTCCAATAAATGCCAAGATATAAAAGCCAAACACATTACAATAACTATGATTGTAATTGCAACCAATCCAAAAGGGTATTCCTGAAAAAAGCCCAATTGCACGGCTGCCTGTATCATAGGAAAATGAATCAAGTAAATGCCATAAGAGACATCGCCGTGTTTACCCCAACGGTTCAATACCGGAAAACGATAAGCAAACCCAATCACCATCAAAGCAATTGATAATGGAAACAATATTGTAATACCCATCAAATATTCAAACACCAAGTCGCAAAGCGCTATGATATACACATAATAGGGTAGGTTGATGCATTCTTTTTTAAAATCATGCAACAGCATTCCTGCAGCGAAATAGGTAAAATAAGCCGGTAGCTGGTGTTCAAGTAAACCCATTAAAGCAGCCTTTTCAGGGTTGTGATTGCCCATGAAAGCGATTAAAAAATGGTAGCACAAACTGCTGCCATAAAGCAATGCATAAAATATCATTTTTGAAGGAAAGCGTTTCATGAGATAAACCAGAATTGGTATACTCAAGTAAAATCCTATTTCAATTTTAATGGTCCACAATGCTCCATTGACAGCGCAAATGGCATTGTCAGTAAAAACACCAGGTAGACACGGTTCCAAAAAATTCAGAAAACTCAAATTGGCCAATATATAAGTATATGTCTTTGAGACAGTCCAAAATGTTTGCAAAGGATAGCTGCTCATTAAACACAATATTATTGGAGCGGACAATACCAATAAAACATAAGCAGGAAGCAATCTTTTGGCTCGGTTTATAAAATAAGATTTGACAGATTTTGACCTCAGGTAGCTGCCATAAATCAAATGCCCGCTAATCACAAAAAATCCTGCTACTGCCAATTGCGAATCAACAATTAACTTGTAAGGTTTGAGCCACTCTAACCCACTTAAATCAATGAGGTGTGCAAGAATGACAATGAAGGCAAAAAAGAATCTCAGAAAATCGAAGTTATTGCTCGATTGTAAATGAAGGGCATTGCCACTTTGAACAAAATGGGTTTTAGTGTTCAGATTTGTCATTTAAATGGTGTCTGAAAACAAATACTGGAATTTGGCCAACTACCAATGCTGTAAGTCCAATTACTAATGTAACAGAGTGTGCAGAGTGTTTCTGAATCAACCAAGCCAGCACAATAAAACCAATATTTATAAAGCTCAACGACAATGCAATTTGGCGATGGTTCAAGCCCAATTTCATCAACTGGTGGTGTAAATGATTGTGGTCTGCATGGAAAGGTGATTTTTTTTGTTTGATTCTCAAAATAAAAATGCGCAAGGTATCGTACAATGGAACAATTAAAATAGCAATGACCATTCCTGGAGAGGCGTTCATTCTATCGGTATATCCAAAATTTTGAATGTTCATTTCTAAAAAATGAATCGAAAACAACGCCAACATAAAACCCACTATCAAAGACCCAGCATCACCCATGAAAATTTTAGCTGGCTGAAAATTATAAAATAGAAAACCAAGCAATGCAGCTGCCAATGTAAAAGCAATCATGGCCCATTCTAAATCGTTGTTAATGGTAAATAAACTGCCAAAACTTACACACACTACCAATCCCAGGCTGCCTGCTAATCCATCAGCCCCATCAATTAAATTGTAAGCATTGCACACCACTATCAAGGTAAATAATGTAATGAAGTAGGCAACAGCCAAAGGCAATTCATGTATGCCAAACACACCATGAAAACTGCTAATGAGTAAATTTGTTTTGAACAAGATAATGCCTGAAGCAATTACCTGTGCCGCCAATTTTTTGAGGGGAGCAATAACAATGATATCGTCTTTTAATCCACTGAAAAACAACAACAATAAGGCTGCTAAAATAAATTGGAGTTCTTTTACTTTTTCGAATTGACCCCATAAAGCAATGGCAAAAATAAAAGAGACAAAAATGGCCAATCCCCCCAATCGAGGTGTTTTTACAACATGTCTTTTGCGTTCGCTAGGTTCATCATACAAATGTTTTTCTTTGGCAATGGTTAAGATAGATGGAATAGAAAATATAACCATTAAAAAGGCAGTCAAACAAGCGTATATGAGGTTTTGCGTCATTGGGCTTAGTCTATAGTGGCTATCACTTTTAGCTCAATGGCAATAGGAGTAGGCAAGCAATTGATTTCTAAAGTAGTTCTGCAAGGTGGATTTTCTTTAAAATACTCAGCCCATAATTGGTTGTATATTTTAAAATCGTCCTTCATATTGGTTAGAAATACTGTCACATCAACTATTTGGTTCCAAGAACTACCTGCATCTTCTAAAATGTATTTGATGTTCTGAAAAACGGCATGACATTGGGTGGCAATGTCATAACTGATGATGTTTCCTGCTGCATCTAATTCTACTCCGGGTATTTTTTTTGAACCTTTTTCTCTGGGGCCTACGCCCGATAAAAAAAGCAAGTTCCCAACTCTTTTAGCATGCGGATACAACCCTACAGGTTCAGGAGCTTTAGATGAATTGACACTGTTTTCTTTTTCTTGCATAAAGCGAATATAATTAGGTTTGATTGAAGCTACAAAATTGTTGCAACTTAACTACACGGCATTGCTGGTATCTTGAGCCCAAATTTGTACCAGGTTCACGCAAACCTCAACGGCCTTTTCCATATCTTTTACACTCACATACTCTTGCTTACTGTGAATACCCATTTCTCCAGTAAAAATATTGGGGCAGGGTAGACCCATAAAAGATAGTCTTGACCCATCTGTTCCTCCACGTATAGCCATTATATTGGGCGTTATACCAGCCATTTGGTATGCTTTGGCGGCATGACCCATTACCTGTGGATATTGGTCTAAAATTTCACGCATGTTGCGGTATTGCGCTGTGCGGTGTAATACATAGCTCGACCCAGGAAAAGCAGCACAAGCAGCCTTTGCATAGTGGTCTAATTGTTGCACATGCCAATCTAATTTGGCTGTTTCAAAATCACGAACAATGAACTGTACCTGACATTGTTCAGCTGTTCCTTGCATTTGAACAGGGTGGACAAAACCCATGCGATCATTGGTTCGCTCTGGGCTCCAATCCAATTGTGGTAAGCTGTTTAGAAAATAAGCAGCAACCTTTTGCGCATTTACTAATTTGTTAAAAGCATAACCAGGGTGTGCACTGATTCCTGAGAATACAACTTTTGTTCCATCAGCCGAGAAACTTTCTCCTTCCAAGCTTCCTCTTTCACCACCATCTAAGGTATAGCCAAAATTGGCTGCCAGTTTATCCATGTTTACTTTGTCTACTCCTCTACCAATTTCTTCGTCGGGTGTAAACAAAATGCGAATTTTACCATGCGGAATTTGAGGATTTTGCATTAAAAAGGCCACCAAATCCATGATAACAGCAACACCAGCTTTGTCATCAGCCCCAAGTAGCGTCAATCCTGATGCAGTAATGATATCGTCTCCAATTCTTTCTAATAAATAGGGGTGGTTTTTAACCGAAATAACAACAGAAGGGTCATCGGGTAAAACCAAGTCAGATCCATCCCAATTGGCATGTAACAATGGTTTTACATCTGTTCCACTGCAATCAGGCGAGGTGTCTACATGCGCACAAAAACAAATTACAGGAACAGCTGCATTGATGGTTGCTGGAACTGTGGCATACACATATCCATGCTCATCTAATTCAGCGTCTGTAAGCCCCAAAGCAAGCAATTCTTCAACCAAAATTTTGCTCAAGTTTTTTTGTTTCATTGAAGAAGGTTGGGTGTCACTATTTGGGTCAGCAGTAGTATCTACTTGCACATATTTCATGAGTCTTTGTGCCACGCCTGATTGGTATAAATTTTCAAACAATTGCATATCTTTTTTTTTTTGAAAGATAGAATTTCAAAGGCTAAATATCCAAATTGGCCATTTTAGGTATTTGATTTTGAGTAAGTCTCATGTAAATTCAAAATAAGGCCGCCCTTATAAATGCTAATGAATAGCATAAAGCACCACATTTAATTAAACTTTAAAGTCCTATACTTGTTGTATCTTTATTCAACAATGGAACCGAATTATATCATTCATAAAGCAGCATCAAGGGGGCATGCCAATCACGGCTGGTTAGATTCTAAGCATACATTTAGTTTTGCTTCTTATTTTCATCCAGAACGCATTCATTTTGGTGCTTTACGTGTTTTAAATGACGACTCTGTTGC
>CANHRW010000173.1 GCA_947462865.1 Bacteroidota bacterium
AAAATTTTCAACATTCCTTCTGAAGTTTGTGCATCAGCGAATATAGAAATTACTTGTTCACCCTGCTCATTGAGGTCAATAACAATGTGTTTAGGAGCTGGAATCAAACAGTGTTGAATGCCACCATATCCGCCTAAACTTTCTTGGTAAGCTCCAGTATGAAAGAATCCCATCACCAATTGCTCATTGTTGTTAATTTTTGGCATAAATACCTGATTGGTATTGGTATCTGAATTGTAGAAATCTTGGCTATCACAAGTTAGTCCACCTAAATTTATTCTTTGAAATTCATGATCCCATTGGTTTACTGCCAACAAAATAAATTTTTGACCAATGCCCCAAGTATCAGGTAAAGTGGTAATGAAAGAACTGTCAATCATGTACCAATTTTCTTTGTCATTTTGTTCTTTTTTCCCAATAATCGAATACAAAACACCGCCACTTTCTCCAACAGTAAATGAGCCAAACTCCGTAAAAATTGCTGGTTCATGAACACCTCTGCTGTCACAAATATTTTTAATTGAGAACACAATTTGGTCTATCATGTATTCATAATCGTACTCCACACCCAATGAGGTGTAAATAGGCATTCCTCCACCAATATCTAAAATAGCTAAATCAGTGCAAACCTCTTTTAAATCACAATATAAATTTACCAATCGGGTCAATTCACTCCAGTAATAGGTGGTATCTCTGATACCTGAATTGACAAAGAAGTGAACCATTTTTAATTTAAAATTGGGATGGTTTTTTATTCTCGACTCGTATAAATCAATTACTTTTTTGTAACTCATTCCCAATCTAGAAGTATAAACCAAAAAGTTTGGCTCTTCCTCGGTTGCAATCCTAATGCCAATTTGCATGGGTTGAGTTGCAATTTTTTCGATTAGATCAAATTCTTCAGGATTGTCTAAAACACAGGTTAAATTTTCAAAACCCGCTGCAACCAATTCGTTCATTTTTGCTACATAGGCTTTATTTTTAAATCCATTGCAAACGATGTGTTGTTTTTTGTTGAATTTACCTTCTTTTTCAAGTGCTTTTACAATATCTAAATCAAATGCAGAAGACGTTTCAATATCAACTCCATTTCTTAGTACCTCATTTAAAACAAAACTAAAATGTGAACTTTTAGTACAATAACAATAGGTATAGGCCCCTTTGTAATCATACTTTTTCATAGAATTGGTAAACAATTGCCTAGCCTTGTTAATTTGTGAACCAATTTTAGGTAAATAGGTAAATTTAAGTGGCGAACCATATTGCTCAACCAACTTCATGAGGTCTAAACCTTGAAAATGCAATTGGTTATTAACCACTTCAAATCCGTGTCTAGGAAAGAAAAAGGTCTGATGAATTAAATCTGTGTACCTGTTTTTGATATGCGGTTTGGTCAATTTTTTGAAAATTTTAACAATGTTAAATAATGCATCTAAATATACCTATCAATCCTTGTAAAAAAATAATTATATTTTATGGCTATCAATTGCCAATGACTTTACAAGTCAAAGAATTATATTCGCATCATACCATCCTTGGAGGATTTGTGAACAATATCAACATCATTACGATTTCATCAGATATAGGTGCAGGCAAAAAAGGTGCATACAAAGGGCCAAAAACTGTCATAGAACATTTGAATTTTAATCAAAAAAAGTGCTCATTTACCCATATTGAGCCTCTAGAATCACCCGATAATTTAAAACATGAATTTGCAAAAGGAATTGATGATATAGTTCGCATTCAGACACATGCACTTGATAAAATCAATTCACTATTTACAGATAAATCTGGGTTTAACCTGATTATAAGTGGAGACCATAGTAATGGACATATTGGAATCAGTGCAGTCAAAGAAAGTAACCCTGAAAAAAAAATTGGTGTCATTTGGATAGATGCCCATGCCGACCTTCACAACCCTAGTACTACGCCGTCTGGAAATATGCATGGAATGCCTTTGGCTATGTCATTGGGCATAGCAATCAATCCTGCAGCAAAGAATCAATTGACTGATTTAGAAAAAGCACTATGGAGTCAGTTATTGCAAATAGGTAGTAAACAAATTTGCCCCAAAATAACACCTGAAAGTTTGGTGTTCATTGAATTAAGAGATTTTGAAGATGAAGAAACCGCTATTATTGATCAGTTTAAAATTAAGTGTTTTACTCCTGAGGATAGAAAAAAGTCCGGTGTAAAAAAACTTGCAGAACAAACATTAAACTACCTTTCTGAATGCGACTTCATTTACATTTCATTTGATGTTGATAGTATGGATCCCTCTGTTTCAGAAGGAACAGGTACTCCAGTGCCAGGAGGCTTATCAAAGCAAGAAGCTATTGAACTGCTTAGCTTTTTGCTAAAAAGCCCAAAAGTAATTGCTTTAGAGTTTACAGAAATTAATCCTGATTTACCTCAAACCAATTCAATGGTTGAAGTAGCAGCTGATATATTGAATCAACTCTTTTAAGAAGTAACTAGTTTACACAAAAAATCGATGGTATCAATTCCATCTGCATAAGTATCAAGGCTAGGTTTTTGAGAACTACCAAATGGGATAGCTCCTACTATTGGTAAATGAGTTACAATACATTGTAAAGCTTCTTTGTTCGCTGATAAATAAGTTTTAACCGATTCCATGTCATTGTAAATATCATAGAAAAGTACCCCAATTGGTGCAGCAATTTTTTCATCTTGTTTAATGATTAAAAAGCCTGCATCTAAGTGTTCGTTTAAATTTAACAGAAAGATTGCTTTGTGGTAGGTGTAGTTATTTGCAAATTTATGGTGGTGAATATATGTATTGTATTTTTCTAATTTTTGAATCAATACTTTTATATCAAAACCCTCTGGTATCAATACTTTAGAAACATTGCGACAACCTAATCCAAAATAGCTTAAAATATCATCAGAAAGCAATTCCAGTTCTTGTTCTGTTTCATTGCCTGATATGATTGCTATACTGTTCCTATTCTTTCTCAATAAACAGGGTTTGTCTTTGAAGTAATATTCAAAATACCTGAAAGAATTGTTACTTCCTGTGGCAATGACAGCATCAAATCCACTTAATTTTTTATCTTTCACAATTGTAATTAAATTGGAGATAAACGAATCTTTTTGAATCATCAATTCTAATACCCATTCTAAAAGTACTGTGTCTTCAGATGATGGCTTCAAAATGGCCTTATAACCACAAGCAAAAGCACATATTAAATCGTGTAATCCTACCAACGGAATGTTTCCAGCCATAATAATGGCAACGGTTTTGTCTATTGGATGAGCTGAAATGGTATATTTTTGTAACCAATTTTCTAAATGCTCTTTTTCAAGCAAACTTCCCCAATGGTGAAGGGCTTGAATTTGGTTTGGTATTGTAAACCATGCATTTTGAACCTGGGCTTTGTATAAAATTGGGTGCGTTTCGTCTATTTCTTTAAAAATGTCTCCCAAATATGTCAACACCTCTACCCTTTGTGAATAATTCATACTATTTAGATTAATTCTATTTTTTGGATTGCTGCAACAAAACTAAACTTGCAGAAGATTTCAACCTAATAATTTTTTTTATGGCAATAATGATAACTGATGAGTGCATCAACTGTGGTGCATGTGAGCCTGAATGTCCAAACAATGCAATTTATGAAGCAGGTGCGGAATGGGCTTGGGCAGATGGAAATAACTTAAGTGGTACCATTGATTTTGATGGTCAAGCTATTTCTGTAAGCCAAAGATTTGCTCCCAAAAGCGATGATACTTATTTCATTGTAACTTCTAAATGTACAGAATGTGTGGGCTTTCATGAAGAACCGCAATGTGCTGCTGTATGTCCAGTAGATTGCTGTGTTCCAGATCCAGACAATGTAGAATCTAATGAGGTATTGTTGGAAAAGAAAAACAGAATGCATCTTTAATCCCGGAATTCCGGGATTTTTTTTGTTCTTTTTCTTGTTTTGATATCATTCTAAAATCAGTTTATTTTGTTGTTCGAGTAATTAAAAGAATGATTTTCAATAAACATATCTCAATCTCTGCTTTATCAATATCGTTATTAGCTATTTCTTGTAGCAAACACAGGTTGGATATTGCTGTGTCAAGCCAAAGGGCAACTCAGTTTAATAAAATGCAAATTTCTGGTGATTTCAATTGGTCTACCTATCAAAAAATTGAATTGAAATATTTACCGTCTTTATTGGCAGATAAAACAGCTGTAATAACTATCAAAGATTCCAAAGGCAATATACTTTTTACAAGAAACCAAGATTTGACCAAGCAATTTAATGCCAGCATATTGGTTCCAATACATGAAACAAGGTTGATTGTACAAATTGGAAGTAACCTGTTTTCAAAACCCATTCAGCCCAATAGTAAAATAGTTCACGTAACCCCATAAAAAAAGACCGATAATCGGTCTTTTTTTATGGGGTTACACTATCCTATTTAATAAACTTGATTCGCTCATGAAATCCAGTTTTACTCGAAACTTGAACCAAGTAAATACCTGATGCCAAACCTTCAATGTTCAGTTGCTGT
>CANHRW010000174.1 GCA_947462865.1 Bacteroidota bacterium
GAAACAGCACAAGGTATTTTTGTAAACTTTTTAAACGTACAAAAAACAGGCAGAATGAAAGTACCTTTTGGCATTGCCCAAACTGGTAAGGCATTCCGCAACGAAATTATAGCCCGCCAATTTATCATGCGCATGCGTGAATTTGAGCAAATGGAAATGCAATTTTTTGTAAGACCAGGCACCCAACAAACCTGGTATGCATACTGGAAAGAAGCCCGTATGAAATGGCACCACAAATTGGGATTTGGATCAGAAAAATACCGCTTCCACGACCACGTAAAATTGGCGCATTATGCCGATGCAGCGGTTGACATTGAATTTGATTTTCCGTTTGGTTTTAAAGAAATGGAAGGCATTCATAGCCGTACCGATTTTGACTTGAAAAACCATACCGAATTGTCGGGTAAAAAATTGCAGTATTTTGATGCCGAATTAGACGAAAACGGCAAGGCTTATGGCAATTATATTCCTTATGTAGTTGAAACTTCAATTGGTTTAGACCGTTTGTTTTTGGCTACGCTTTGTGCGGCCTATAAAGAAGAACAAGTAGGCGAAGGCGATACCCGAACCGTATTGAGCTTGCCACCGGTATTGGCACCAGTTAAATTGGCCATTTTTCCGTTAACCAAAAAAGATGGTTTGCCTGAAATGGCGCGTGAAATCATGGACCAATTGAAATACGAGTTCACTTGTTTTTACGAAGAAAAAGATGCCATTGGCAAGCGTTACAGAAGACAAGATGCCATTGGTACACCATTTTGCATTACCATTGACCACGAGAGTTTAAATACGCAAACAGTAACCATTCGCCACCGCGACACCATGGTACAAGAGCGCATTGCTATAGCCGATATTCAGCAGTTGGTTCAAAATGCCATTAGCTGGAAAACACTCTTAGATTAAATACACGCATGTTGCTTCGTTTATTGGAATCGGGGCAATTTGCCAATGTACTGCAAGTTGAAGCGCTCAACTTACTAAAGCACCAAACAAGTTTGGCCCATGAGCAGGCCGTACTTGACTGTTTGCAAAACTGGTTCAACAAAAACAGTGTTTGTTTCAATACTTCTGGTACCACTGGTGCTGCCAAAACTTTTTGTTTTACCCACCAACAAATACAATTGAGTGCCCAGGCCAGTATTCAGGCTTTTGGCTTGAGCAAGCAAACCCGTTTTTTATTGTGCATGCAGCCGCAATTTGTTGGGGCAGCCATGTTGGTTTACAGAGCGGCATTGTTAGGTGCAGAGTTGGGAGTAGTTGGCCCTTCTAAAAACCCGCTCAAAGACCTGCCCTTGGCTCATGGCTACAATTTTGTTTCCTTGGTACCTTACCAATTGAACCACATATTGGCTTGCCCAGCATCTACAGAAAAACTCAAAGCTTTTGATACCATTTTAATTGGAGGCGCAGCCATAGACCCTGCTTTGGAACAAGCCATTGTAAAACACCAATTGAATGCGTACCATTCGTATGGCATGACCGAAACCCTTTCGCATATTGCCCTTCTAAAAATTGGACACGAAAAGGCATTTAAAATTTTACCCGGAGTAAAAATTGGTTTAACCAACGAACATTGTTTGTTCATTGAAACTCCATGGAACCAAACACCCATTACAACCAAAGATTGCGCAAGCATATTAGCTGATGGCCGTTTTACCATTCAGGGCCGGCTCGATTTTTTGATCAATTCAGGAGGCATTAAAATGAACCCTGAATTGTTAGAACAACACATTGCTCAGTATTTGTTTAGTAAAGGAATTCAAAACAGGCCTTTTGTCATTGCTTGGAACCAGCATGCTGAACTAGGGCAAGCCTTGTTGTTGGTTACCGAACATGAATTGTTTGCTCAAAATGTATTCGAAGGCATTTGCAAAGCACTGCAAATAAGCATCCATCCTTATGCATTTCCGAAGGCACAAATTGCCCTACCTGCATTTCCAAGAACAGAATCGGGTAAAATTGACCGCTTTAAAATAATTGAACAAGCTCAAAATCAGCTAAAAGCGTGATAATTTGAAATCCGCAAAAATTTCATGTGCGAATGCCAATCTAATTTTTAAATTCGCAGAAGTTAATTTTTAAAGATATGTATTGGACATTAGAATTGGCATCGTATTTAGATGATGCACCATGGCCTGCTACTAAAGATGAGTTGATTGATTATTCCATTCGCTCGGGCGCACCGCTTGAAGTCATAGAAAATCTTCAAGAATTAGAAGATGATGGAGAGCCTTTTGAAACAATTGAAGAAATTTGGCCTGATTATCCTACCAACGAGGATTATTTCTACAACGAAGACGAACTATAGTTCTTCAACCTCATTTTTACGACCTAATTGAACAAAATCCGCCTGGTATGCTTCCAGTTGCGGATTTGTTTTTTCTTGCAGGTTAATGCAATATTTTAAACCCGCACCCGCACCTATAGATCGCACCAAACCTAGGTCTAATAACAAAGTAAAATCACGTTGGATGGTTTTGCGGTTGCAATCAAATTCGTTTACCAATTCTTTGGTAGAAATAAAGCCTTTGTGTTGAACAATATACATGATTAATTTTTGTCTTTTGTTCAGAATGCTTTCGTCTATTTCTTTGAGTTTATAGCCCCGTTCAAACACATAATTCATGATGTTTTTTTGACGTGGATTCAACTTTTCAAAATCTACTTGCTTTCTAAAATAAGACTGAAACAAATCTTTGATTCTGAACAACTGGTTCTGGTGCATGTTCAAACCAAAAACCACTTGGTCGTCAAAACCAGCAGCTTTTTTGTCTTTGCTGCCGCAGAGTTGAAAATAAATGTTCTTATTGAGGTACAACTCGTGTTCTATGCTAATTAAACCAAAGCAATCCATTTGGTGCTTGGCCAACCAAAAATGTTGCAAGAGGCAAGCAACTTTAGGTTTCAATTCATCAAAAATGGGCAGGGCCATGATTCTAAAATGCAACATCCACGATTGCACCATTGGGTGAAATTCTGAATCTGAATTCATGAATTCAAACAAGCCATCCAATTCCAATTCAGTTTCAACGTCGAGGCGTTCTGGGTAGCCAATTTGTTTGCCCGAAAACAGGTTCCACTCTTTGTTGCTTTGAAACAAATCTACAATGAGTATTTTGTGCAACTTGTAAAACAAATTCAATGAAAGTGGTTCTTGAATTTGCAATTGCAAGTATTGTTCTGCTTTGTGGTATTGTTCTATAGCCCGCTCATTGATGCCATTGGCATGAATGTTTTTATTGACAATGTATTTAACCGTTTTAATGTCAACCAAATTGTGGTCTATGGCATTGGCATAATAGTTTCTGAGTATAGAACTATTGAGCTTTTCTATGTTGCTGATATTTTCAGGCAAGTCAATGAATTCATAAATGCTTTGCAACTCGCTATATTGTTTGGCAAGTGCAAGGAATGCATCATCTAATGAAACTTGTGGCTCGTATCTGTTTACTAATATCATCTCTCACGAAACTAAGAGCAAATACAATTGCTTGCGAAAGGGCTGCATTAACAGATTTCGTGGATTGTGTTATTACAGGTAATTTATTGCAAATAAAAAATGCGGAAAGCCTTATCTGATAAGGACTTTCCGCATTACAACATTTTTAGACAGATTTATTTTTAGCTGTGTATAAATGCATTATTGCCCACCCAAAGCACGGTAGCGTTTCATACATTCTTCAGCATATTGTGGCCTGCTCATTTTATTAAATACGTTGGCCAAATTGTACCAAGCATCTTTGTAATTTTGGTTGATGCTTAAGGCAATCTGGTAAGCATCGGCTGCTTTTTGCAAGCTACCAACCATTTCATAGGCTTGTGCCAATGCAAAACTAATTTCAGGTATGCTTCTGCCGTGTTTGGCAGCCATTTCGAGCTGTTTTACCGCCGCAGCATAGTCGCCCAAATTCATGTAACTCATACCGCTGTAATACCAGCTTTCGGCTACATTCTCTTTGTAGTCGGTTGCTTTTTTAAAGGTTTCGATGGCTTTGTTGTAATCTTTTCTATTAAAAAACACCAATCCCAAACTGCTATACGCCGAATAGTTTTCTGGATAAATTTCAATGGCTTTGTTGAGTGCATGTTCGGCACTGTCTAACTGACCCAAAGTTAAATAGGCATAACCCAACATGCGCCAGCTTTCTTCGTCTTTATTTTGGTAGGCAACCGCTTGGCTAAAATAATACACCGCAGAATCAGATTGGTTGTGGTCAATGGCAGCATAACCCAAAGGCATTAAATTGTTTTCTCTTTTTACAACGGCAGCCAAAGGTACTCCATCGGCACTTACAGTGTAAACTGTTCCTTTAGGAGGGAATGAACCAGTTAGCAATTCGTGTTGCGAAAAAGTACGGCTGGTTAAAATTAAATAGTCCCAATTGGCTTTTTGTTCTTCGTTTTCGCGGGTCCAAGTAAATTCTATTTTAGGGTTGATGCGGTGTGCCCAATAAGCAGCAGTGGTTACCTCATTGTTGATGCTTACTTTCAATGCTTGGGTTGGGTGTTGTGTGGCTATCCATTC
>CANHRW010000175.1 GCA_947462865.1 Bacteroidota bacterium
GGATGTCCTACTATTAAAGAAGTTCTAATTGCTATTCCCGGAACCTTTGTTCTGATTGTATCAACCAGTTCTCTTGTTCTTTTTTCAGTAATACCTCTGCGCATGGTTTTGAGCATATTGTCGCTTACATGTTGCAATGGAATATCTATGTATTTGCAGATATTGTTATATTCTCGCATAACATCTAATGCCTCTATGGGAAATTGAGAAGGGTATGCATAATGCAAACGAATCCAATCAGCCCCTGACTCAGTCGCCATTCTTTTTAACAATTCAGGTAGCTTTCTTTCACCATAAATGTCCAAGCCATAATACGTACTGTCTTGAGCAATTAATAAAATCTCTTTGGTTCCATTTCTTACCAATCCGCGACTTTCTATTTCTAATTGTTCAAAAGATTTAGAAATATGCTTACCCCTCATGATTGGTATGGCACAAAAAGAACAGGGACGGTCACATCCTTCAGAAATCTTTAAATATGCATAATGACTTGGTGTAGTTAGTTTACGTTCCCCAATTAACTCATGCTTGTAATCTACGCCAATTGTTTTTAGGAGTTGAGGCAAATGGGTTGTTCCAAAGTATTGATCTACTTCAGGAATTTCCTTTTCTAAATCTGGCTTATAACGTTGAGACAAACATCCAGTAACAAATAATTTATCTATTTCTCCTGCTTGTTTGGCTTCGGCCCAGCGAACAATGGTATTGATACTTTCCTCTTTGGCATTGTCTATAAATCCGCAAGTATTGATCACTACTATATTGGCATCATCTGTTTGAGATTCATGCACTACATCAACCCCTCCAGCCTTTAATTGACTGTATAATTCTTCACTGTCTACAATATTTTTAGAACATCCTAGAGTAATGATATTGATTTTGTCTTGTTTGCTTACTTTGGTTTTCAAATGCTTTGGATTTTAGTTTTTAAATAATGAATCTACAAATTCAGCTTTATTGAACAATTGAAGGTCTTCAATACCCTCTCCAACTCCTATATATTTTACTGGAATTTTAAACTGATCGGCAATACCTAAAACGACTCCACCTTTGGCAGTACCATCAAGTTTAGTCAATGCAAGTGCGTTCACTTCTGTAGCTGCTACAAATTGTCTGGCTTGTTCAAATGCATTTTGACCAGTACTGGCATCTAAAACCAATAAAATTTCGTGAGGGGCATCGGGTTTTACTTTAGACATGACCCTTTTAATTTTACCCAGTTCATTCATTAAACCAACCTTGTTGTGTAACCTTCCAGCAGTATCTACAATGACTACATCTGCATTGTTTTGAACTCCATATTGAATGGCATCAAATGCAACAGATGCTGGATCTGTATTCATGCCATGAGCTACCACGTGCACATCATTTCGGCTCCCCCAAATTTTCAATTGATCTACAGCAGCAGCTCTAAAAGTGTCGGCCGCTCCCAAAACCACTTTTTTGCCCGCTTTTTTATATTGATAAGCCATTTTACCAATGGTGGTTGTCTTACCAACTCCATTTACGCCAACAACCATTACTACATAAGGGAAATGTCCATTTAGATTTTCGAAATCGCCGGGTATATCCGCTTTGTTTTCGTCTAATAACTTGGCAATTTCATCTTTTAGAATGTTGTTGAGTTCTCCAGAACCAAGGTATTTATCTGTTGACACCCTTGATTGTAACCTTTCTATTATTTTAAGAGTAGTTTCAATTCCAACATCACTGGTTACTAAAATTTCCTCCAGTTCATCCAAAAAATCATCATCAACTTGTGATTTGCCAATCAATGCTTTGCTGATTTTACCTAGCAATGACGATTTGGTTTTTTCTAAACCTTGATCAAGCTTTTCTTTTTTTTCTTTACTGAAGAAACTGAATATTCCCATACTATTTGCTGATTCAATATAAAACAAAAAAAGCATTCTGTAAAACCAGAATGCTTTCTCTAAAACTTTTCAAGTGCTTATTTTTTGAAGTGGTTCTTCACTTCTTCATTTGAGATAATTTCTGATTTGAAGCTGTATGAACCTTTGGCATTTTTTACTGCCCTGTACACCTTAGCAAAATCTTTACCGGCACCGGTTTTGAGTGTTGCAACTACCTTCTTAGCCATAACTTAATTATTTAATTTCTTTGTGAACTGTAACCTTTTTCATGATTGGGTTGAATTTTTTCAACTCGATTCTTTCTGTGGTATTTTTACGATTTTTGGTTGTAATATACCTAGATGTACCTGATAAACCACTGGTTTTATGCTCAGTACATTCTAAAATCACTTGGATTCTATTGCCTTTTTTTGCCATTGTTTAATCTCCTCTGTATTAGATTTGTCCGTTACGGATATAATCGTTCAGAACGGCAGTAATGCCTTTCTTGTTAATAGTTTTAATTGCCTTGGTAGATACTTTTAATACAATCCAACGGTCTTCTTCCGGGATGTAGAATTTTTTCTCCTGCAAATTTGGGTAGAATCTTCTTTTTGTCTTACGATTAGAGTGAGACACGTTGTTACCTACCATTGGACGCTTACCTGTTAAATCACAAACTCTCATGACTGTATATTTCTTGAAAAGGACTGCAAATATCTGGGAAAATATTATAAAAGCAAGAAAAAATCTAAAAAAATAGTCAACGCGACATTTTTCGGTTGTCTGTCTGTTTAATTCTTTTCCGTTGCTTTATACCAGAGCCAACAAAAATAACTAATTTTGAACAAAAATTAAATTTATTTATGACTTACGAGTTTATCATAGTTGAACCTGCATTTCAAGACAAAGTTGCCCTGATTCGTTTAAACCGCCCTAAAGAGCTCAATGCCTTAAACTTACAACTCATGTTGGAGCTTAAAGATGCTTTGAAATCTTTGGATCAGCTAGAAAATGTGAGTTGTATAATAATTACTGGAAATGAACAAGCCTTCGCTGCAGGCGCTGATATCAAACAAATGGAAAGTAAAAATGCCATTGATTTGTTACACATAGACCAGTTTGAAACTTGGGACCAAATCAGAAAAACCAAGAAGCCCCTAATTGCTGCAGTAAATGGATTTGCACTTGGCGGTGGTTGTGAACTGGCCATGACCTGTGATATGATATTGGCAGGAGAATCCGCAAAATTTGGTCAACCCGAAATTAAACTGGGAATTATGCCTGGAGCTGGTGGCACCCAAAGATTAACCAAAGCTTTAGGCAAAGCAAAAGCCATGGAATTGGTTTTGACTGGCAGGTTCATAGGAGCACACGAGGCCTGTGAAAGAGGCCTCATTAACCAAGTAGTCCCAGATGAATTGTGCTTAGATGAGGCTGTTAAATTGGCTAAAGAAATTGCTCAAATGAGCCCAGTAGCACTCCAATTGGCCAAAGAAAGTGTATTAAAAGCCTTTGAAAGTGGTTTGCAAGAAGGTTTATATTTTGAGCGTAAAAACTTTTACCTGTGTTTTGCATCTGATGATCAAAAAGAAGGCATGAAGGCCTTTGTTGAAAAAAGAAAACCTGAGTTTAAAGGAAAATAATTTTGTAATGAACCCTAAAGATCTTCGAATTGATTCGTTTACGTATCATCTCCCAGAAGAAGCAATTGCTATTTATCCGCTCGAAAATAGAGACGAATCAAAACTACTGAGCTACAAGAAAGGCAAAATTGATCACTTTCAATTCAAGCAATTTCCTGAATTGGTTCCAAATGAATCTTTATTGATTTTAAACAATACCAAAGTTTTTCATGCCAGACTCTTTTTTAAAAAGAAAAGCGGCGGTAACATTGAGATTTTTTGTTTAAACCCTCACGAGCCCAAGGAACATACAAACAATTTTGCTAGTAAAAGTTCTTGCATTTGGGAATGTTACATAGGCAATGCAAAAAAATGGAAAAGCGGACTACTCGAATTACAATTTGAGTTCAATGGCAATTCTTTTGAATGCCAAGCGGAACTTTTGAAGAAGGAAAAAGACGTATATTGGGTAAAATTTTCTTGGAATGCGCCTGATTTGTGTTTCTTGGATTTAACTGAACTATTGGGAAAACTGCCAATTCCACCTTATTTAGACCGAGATGCAGAAACTATTGATGAATTGAGATACCAAACAATTTTCGCTGAAAAAACTGGTTCAGTAGCTGCTCCCACAGCATCATTACATTTTACTCCGAATGTTTTTGAGGAATTAACAAAAAAAGGTACAGAACTCTGTCAATTGACTTTGCATGTTGGAGCGGGTACATTTAAACCTGTAACTGCAACTACCATTGAGGGTCACGAGATGCATCATGAAACAGTTGAAATTGACATCGATTCACTCCAAAAAATTGCAGCTGCTTTACTAAAAAAACAGCGTATAATTTGTGTAGGAACCACTTCTTTGAGGAGTTTAGAGAGTATTTATTGGCATGCTTTAAAAACATTTGATAACCCTGAAGCCATTGATAAGCTTCAAATTGATCAATGGACTCCCTATCAAACTGAATCAAAGACACCCATAATAGAATTGATTCAACATTTGATTGCAGAAATGCAAAAATCAAACATAA
>CANHRW010000176.1 GCA_947462865.1 Bacteroidota bacterium
ACCATTGATAAACCCATGGCTGTTAGGAGTGCTATACAACTTTGCCAATTCAAGGTATTCATTGATACTCACCTTTACGGGTATGTATGGAAAATAAATTAATTCACACAAGGCCATTCGCATCAATAAAATATCAACCATGGCTATGCGGTCTTGCTCCCAATTCTGAGTTTTAGCATTGATTAATTCATTAAATGATTGTTGGTGTACAATGGTTAAATCAAATAAATCTCTCATAAATTTCAAATCTTCTTCTTCATCTTTATGAGGTTCAGTAATGAATTGAGTTTGTCCACTTTTACAAGCATTGATCATTTTCTGAATAGTACTTAATACAATTACTTGGTCATCTTCCCAATTGTAAAAAATCTCTTCGATATAATTGTTAAAATTATCTGAATCTGCAAATAGGTATTCAAACAAAGTAAGCAAGAACTGCTTGTCTTCTGTAAAGGTATGGTTTGATTGGGTGGCGTATTCTTTAAAAAAATCTTGAGTTCTGATTTCTTGGTAAATTTTACGAGAAAATTCTACCACGTCTTGCCAACGATTTTTAACATTTTTAAGGCTATCTTGAAATGGCTGATTAGCATGCAACAACTGTATGACTTGGTTGTTTTTAATGGCCTGCAAGCCTTGAATTAATTGTTCAGCTGGAAAATATTTTGCATGTTGCATTTCCAACTCCAGATCAACAAAATGTAGGAATTCTGATGGAAAACTGAATGCAAACAAATAAAGTTCGTAGGTTTTCTCCAAATTGGAAAAAAGTTGTTTTTTGCTAATTGCCAAAGAAACTTGCTCTTCGTGGGCAACCCCGTATAGTGCTTGAAACACCTTTATTCTTAAAAACCTTCTATTGAGCATACTTGTTATTTAAATGGCAGTAATGCGCCAACGAACTAATGGTAGTAACAAAACACAAAGAACGTTGGCGGAATACCGCTTTTTATTGAATTGATTAATAGGTTGATTGAACAGATGCAATAGCCTTAATTCTCTTTTCAGCCAATAATGTTGCTGCTTTTTGAGAATGTATTTTTTGATCTACAGAAGTCTTTAAAATTTCTAAAGTTACATCAAAAATATGTTCAGCCTGACGGTAAGCAGTTTCTCTGTTATAACCAATATGTTCTTGATAAACATTGATTAAGCCTCCTGCATTGATTAAAAAGTCTGGTGCGTAGGTAATGCCTTTTTCTAATAGCATTGGACCATGCACGTTTTCATCTGCCAATTGGTTATTTGCAGCACCTGCAATTACACCTGCTTTGAGTGCAGCAATGTTCTTTTCATTTAAAATAGCACCTAATGCACAAGGTGCAAAAATATCTACCGGTTGGCTGTAAATCTCATCACCACTAACCACAGTAGCTCCGTGAGTAGAAGCATATTGTTTTAATGTTGCTTCGTTGATATCTGAAATAACCAATTGTGCACCTTCTTTGTGTAAGAAATCTAACAAATGGCCACCAACTTTTCCAACTCCTTGTACTGCAACTTTTTTTCCGGCTAAACTATCTGAACCCCAAGCGTGTTTTGCACTGGCTTTCATACCCATGTATACACCATAAGCAGTTACAGGTGATGGATCTCCACCCCCACCCATGCTTTCTGGTAGTCCTACCACATGAGAAGTTTCCATGTGAACATACTCCATATCTCTGGTGGTGGTATTTACATCTTCTGCTGTAATGTATTTCCCATTTAAATTCTCTACAAATCTTCCAAATTTACGCATCAACGCTTCCGTTTTAATTTGGTTTGCATCGCCAATGATAACTGCTTTTGCACCACCTAAGTTCAATCCCGAAATGGCCGCTTTGTAAGTCATACCACGTGAAAGTCTGAGTACATCATTGAGCGCATCGGTTTCAGAGGCATAATTCCAAACCCTTGTACCTCCAAGGCCTGGGCCAAGAACTGTATTGTGAATTGCAATAATGGCTTTTAGTCCAGTTGCGTTGTCGTTACAGAATACAACTTGTTCGTGATCGTAAGTTACTAATTCTGCAAAAATTTCTGATTTTGACATAGTTAGAAAATTGTCTTGTTTTAAGTGGCGCAAAAGTAACTGATATTTTTGTTTTTTAAACCAATCCTTAAAAAAGCTGTTAAAATTCAGAGAAACAGGACTATAAAATTGGACTTTAGTCTATTTGGACATATTTCAAACCATTGGACTTACTTTGCAAAAGAAATTAAGAACTTGAAATCATTATTTACACTCAATAAGTATTTTTTAAAATACAAATGGCACTTTTTAGGAGGTATTCTATTTGTTAGCCTTTCTAATTTGTTTGCTGTTTTTCCCGCTCAATCTGTTCGCATGGCCATAGATATGGTCATAGCAAACTTAAAAATATACAAACTATTCAATGGTACTGAATTGAGCACACAAATTGAGGCAGAAACCTTTAAAACCCTTCTCTACTTTGGAATAATCATCATAGGACTGGCACTTTTTAGAGGAATTTTCATGTTTTTAATGCGTCAAACCATTATCGTCATGAGTAGGCATATTGAGTATGACCTCAAAAATTCAATTTACCAGAAATACCAAGAATTACCGAGTTCATTTTACAGAAAAAACAGTACAGGCGATTTAATGGCTCGTATCAGTGACGACGTTGGCAGGGTAAGAATGTATGTTGGACCAGCTGTTATGTATGCCATTAATTTGGTTTGCACAATTGTTCTCGTTATATGGGCCATGTTACATGTCAATCAAAAATTAACATTGATGGTGATCATTCCTTTACCATTTTTATCGATTGCCATTTTTTATGTAAATCACTTAATCAATAAAAAAAGTGATGCCATACAACAACAGCTATCTGTATTGAATTCTTTTGTTCAAGAAGCTTTTTCGGGTATTCGTATTTTAAAATCATTTGGCTTAGAAAAGGCCTTTGAAGAAGCATTTGAAAATGAAAGTGAAGTATACAGGAGCAAACAATTAGATTTAGCCAAAACGGATGCCCAGTTTTTTCCATTGATGTTTTTTCTTACTGGGTTGAGTACCATAATTACCTTATTTGTTGGGGGAATGGAAGTCATTGATGGAAGGGCAAGTACTGGTAATATTGCTGAATTTATTATGTATGTGTATTTGTTAACTTGGCCAGTTACGAGCCTTGGCTATACGAGCAGTTTAATTCAAAGAGCTGCTGTATCTATGAAAAGAATCAATGAATTTCTAGATATCCCTGTACTGCAAAATACCCATTTGCACAAACCAGCAACTTTTAATCACCAAATTGAATTTAGAGAGGTATCCGTTAAATATCCGGGCAAAAATGAATATGCTTTGTACAAGCTGAATTTTACCATTCAAAAAGGTGAGAAAATTGCAATTTTAGGCAATACCGGATCTGGAAAAAGTACCCTTGCACAACTTTTGCTCGGAATCATTTCTCCTACAAGTGGTGAAATATACATTGACGGCCATTCTCTTGAAGCTATTGATTTAACAGCCTACAGAAAAACCATTGGATATGTCCCTCAAGATGTTTTTTTGTTTAGTGATACCATTTCCAATAACATTGCATTTGGTGTAGACAAGACAAATGTTAACAAAGAAAAAATACATGAAGCTGCTAAAATGGCTGAATTCCCTGAAGATTTTGACATGCTAAACGAAGGCTTTGATACTGTTATTGGAGAAAGAGGCATCACCCTTTCTGGCGGTCAAAAACAACGTATTTCTATTGCCAGAGCACTCATTAAAAACCCAGAAATATTGGTTTTAGATGATTGTTTAAGTGCATTAGACACATTCACAGAATCAAAAATCTTACAAAATTTAAAACCAGTATTGGCCGATAAAACAGGAATCATCATCAGTCATAGGGTAAGCAGCGTGGGCAATGCCGACCTGGTGCTTGTTTTAGATGCCGGCAAAATCGTTCAAATGGGAAAAAGAACTGAATTAGCTCATACCAATGGGAAATATGCCGAGATGATTCAAAACCAACAGAAAAAATAAGCCCCAAAAAGCAGTTTTCAACAAGTGTGCATACCACAATTAGAAAAAGTTTTGAAATCAGCAAATGAAGGTATAATTTGCCAACATATTAGAGATTAAGCGCAATGGACGAGTTTAACAGAAATGACAAACAAGAAATCTTTTCCAAAAAAATTAGAGCAGGAAAAAGAACCTATTTTTTTGACGTAAAAGCTACAAAAAGTAAAGATTATTTCATCACCATTACTGAAAGTAAAAAAAGTTTTGAAGATGGGAATTTCGTAAAACACAAAATCTTTTTATACAAAGAAGATTTTAATAAGTTTGTAGAAGCACTTAACGAAACAGTGAATCATATTAAAACTGACTTAATGCCTGACTACAATTTTGAAGAATTCAACAATGATCACACATTTGACATGAATTTTGACGACATTAATGGAGACAATAACCAAGCCTAATTTAACACAAACAATATGAAAAATTTATTTAAAA
>CANHRW010000177.1 GCA_947462865.1 Bacteroidota bacterium
ACTTCCAATTAACTTAATTTTCATATTTTTTGCGTGTCTAGTTTTTCTAAATATTTATTGAAGATTTTTAT
Organism: Bacteroidota bacterium; assembly: GCA_947462865.1. Classification (GTDB taxonomy): domain Bacteria; phylum Bacteroidota; class Bacteroidia; order UKL13-3; family UKL13-3; genus CAISCU01. The sequence goes on from CANHRW010000177.1 coordinate 72, forward strand.
TCCTTTATCTGTGCAAATACCTCTGATATGGTATTTCATCATTTCGAAATGGATGTCTTTGATTGAAAGATCGCTGTTGTGGTCATTATCTGGGTCCACCATAAAGGCAATTAGATGTATGTAAAATTTGGCAATCAAATTTTCATTCAGATCGGGTTTGTAATACCCCTCCGATTTACCGCTATTGAGGTTATCCATCATTTGATGATAAATAAATTCTTTTCTGAATTCGTTGAGTAATTCCCAAGCTTCTTTGAAGTATTTTTTCAAGTCAAACAAAATACTTTGGTTGATTTGTTTCTTTTTGTCAGAAAGTGTTTCAGTAATTTGTATCAAAAAGGCAACAGGATTCAACTCTTTATTTCTAAGGTGGTGGCAGGCATTTTTCTCGTCTTGAAGGTGTCTTTCAATGCACTTAATTACCAATTCATTTTTGTCAGAAAAATACAGATAGAGTGTTTTTTTAGAAATACCTAATTCTCTTACAATGTCATCCATGGTTATGCTTTTGAAGCCGAACTTCAAAAAAAGCAATGTTGCTCCATTGATAATTTTTAACTTTAAATCTTCCTCCATTTTGTTGCTGCAAAGGTAATTTTTTAACAAGAATGGAAACTATTTGTGTTACAATAGTTTCCTAAGTGTTTAAAAGTATCAGTAAATCAGCATAATAAAATAACTTATTTACATAAAATTAATAAATATGAAGCGGTCTGTACCCATTTTTATCATGTTCATTTGCATTAACTCAATTCAAATTCACTTTAGCTATTCGCGAATAATTCAATTGAAATTTGTTTTTTTGCACAAATACAACTGAAATGAAAACAGAAAACGCTCCTTATTTAATAGGTATTACTGGTGGCAGTGCAAGCGGTAAAACGCATTTTCTGAATTCATTGAAGAACCTGTTTGGTGCTGATGAGGTTTGTATCATTTCGCAGGATAACTATTATAAACGAGCATACCAGCATCAAAAAGATGAGAATGGCCATATTAATTTTGACCTACCTGAATGTATCGATTTACATTTGTTTGCAACGGATATTGCTAAACTTAAAAAAGGCCGTTCAGTTGAAATTGAAGAGTATTTGTTTCAACATACCGATGTACAGCCCCAAAAATTGGTATTTAAACCAGCCAAAATTATTGTTTGTGAAGGTTTGTTTATTTTTTACCAACAAGAAATTTTGGAACAGTTTGACCTCAAAATATTTATCAATGCAGATGAGGAAATTGCTTTTAACAGAAGGCTCAAACGCGATGTAGCCGAAAGAAATATTGACGAGGATTTTGTGTTGTACCAATGGAAAAACCATGTCATTCCATCTTACAGAAAATATTTATTGCCATTTATGGCTCAAGCAGATTTAATAGTCAATAACAATGTACATTTTGAACAAAGTCTAAAAGTAGTTTCAGATCATTTACGTTCAGTATTAAACCAACATTAATTAATTGATGGCTTGAGTAGCCATCACAACCCTCACTTTAAGTTTGGTTCCGGTAGCCAATATATCTACCAAGTCTTGAATGGTTAATTCGGCATCCATCCTCAATACAATAGTTGGATCAGCAACCCCAGTTGTTTCTCTTTTGATACTTGCCTCTAAATCGGCAGGCACAATAAGTTTATCGTTTAAGTAATACTCTTTGCTTTTGTTAATGGTTAGTGTTACTTGTTTTTTATTTAAGGTTTGGTTGTTATTTGCTTTTGGTAACAATACCTTGATTACACTTGGATTGGCAACAGTTGAAATGATTAAAAAGAACAACAACAAGAAAAACATGATGTCGTTCAGTGATGAGGTAGCAACCTCAGCTTCGAATCTTTTTTTGCGTCTGAAATTCATTGTGGCGCTTAGCTTTCAAGAATGTCAATAAATTCCATCGCAGTTTCTTGTAATTTATTGTTGAATCGGTCAATTCTGGTATTCAACAAATGGTATCCAGCATAGGCAATCACACCTACAATTAAACCTGCTCCAGAGGTAATCATTTTTTCATACAAACCACCAGCAATAATGCCAATGCTTATGTTATCGCTCACTGAAATGTTGTAAAAGATTTTAATGATTCCAGATATGGTTCCAATAAAACCTAACATAGGCGCTATACCAGAAGTCAATCCTAAAAAACCTAAGTTTTTCTCGAGTTTGTCGGTTTCAATGCCAGCTACACTTTCCATTGCACTTTCAATGTCTTTGATGGGTTTACCAATGCGGTTGACTCCCTTTTCAATTACCCTTGATATGGGTGTGTTTAAACGTTGGCAGTATGCCTTAGCTGCTTTAATATCTCCTTTACCAAGTAAATCTTTTAAATTGGCAAGAAAGTTTGCATCTATTTTAAATGCTTGATGAATAAATACCCATCTTTCTATTATGAAATAAATACTCACTATTGATAGAAAACCTATTGGAATCATAATGATTCCACCTTTCATAATCAATTCAATCAAATTCAATCCTGACTGTTGTTCCATATTGCTTGCTTATATCGTTTAACGAAACTAAGACTCGTTTAATTGTAGCGCTTGGTTCAATTACCCACAGTTTGTATATTATTTGGTCTTTGAATCCATAAAAGTATGCAATTTGGGCTCAAGTATAAGATTATCAGGTTTGTAAACCTTTTTTGCTTTTCCTGAAGTCCTGACCTATATTTGCCAACCTTAGAATAAATTGAGATAATTATATAGTTACATAAAATGAAAAGTAAAGGAGCAGTTAAATTTTTTGCGATCGCATTAGTGTTGGTCAGCATTTTCCAATTGTCTTTCACCTGGAAAACAAATCAAATCGAAAATGATGCCACAGAATTCGCAAATGGGAATCCAGACATGTACCGAAGCTACTTGGACTCAGTTTCAAGATCACCGGTTTACAATTTCTTGGGAATTAAAAAATACACTTATTTGCAATGCAAAGAGCGTGAATTGAATTTAGGTTTGGACTTACAAGGTGGTATGAACGTTACCTTAGAAGTTTCACTTGCTGATTTGGTAAGAGGTTTGTCTAACAACAATCCAGATCCTAATTTCAATAAAGCAATTGCACAAGCAAGTGAGGCAATGAAAACAAGTCAAAAAGACTATGTGACATTGTTTGGAGAGGCTTTCAATGAAGTAGCTCCGAATGCTAAGTTGTCTCCAATTTTCGCAAATCCTACCAATCGCGAAAAAATCAAATTGAATTCAACCAATGAAGAGGTATTGGCCTATATCCATGAAGAAGCCAACCAAGCCATTGACCGTTCTTTCCAAATTTTAAGAGCACGTATCGATAAATTTGGAGTAACACAACCTAATATTCAAAAATTAGAAGGAAGTGGTAGAATTTTGGTAGAATTACCAGGTGTAGATAACCCTGCAAGGGTAAGAAAGCTCCTTCAAGGTTCTGCCAAACTGGAGTTTTTCCAAACTTTTGACAACCCTGAAGCTTACAAATACTTGAGTCAAATCAACGATATTCTTAAAAAGAGTATGACTGCAGGCACTTTAAAAGTTGAAACAGATTCAACTCAAACAGCCGTTGCAGACACTACAAAAAGTGCTTTGGCTGACTTAGGTGGAAAACCTGCTCAAGCAAAAGTAGATTCAACCAAGAAAGACTCTACTCAAAATGCACAAAAATCTTTTGAAGAATTTGCAAAAGAGAATCCATTGTTTGCATACTTACGCCCAATGGCTGACGAAAAAGGAGTATTGGCTACAAGAGGTTCAAGTTGTGGTACTGCCATGATCAAAGACACTGCAAAAATCAATGCATTGTTAAACAGACCAGAAGTGAAAGCAGCTTTGCCTGCTAATATCAAATTTGCTTGGGAATACAAAGGATTCGGTGAAAACCAAGAAGGAGTTATTTTGCATGCATTAAAAACAGATAGAGATGGTGCAGCCTCTTTAACCGGAGATAAAATTACTGATGCCAAAAGAGATGTAAGCCCAACTGGAAATGTTGAGGTTACGATGACCATGAATGGTGAAGGTGCTAAAATCTGGAAAAACTTAACCAGAAATAATGTTAACCATTGTATTGCTATTGTGTTAGATGATGTTGTTTACTCTTCTCCAAATGTTCAAGGTGAAATTCCCAATGGCCGTTCTTCTATCACAGGAAGTTATACCAGTGAAGAAGCAGGTGACTTAGCCAATATTTTAAAGAGTGGAAAATTACCAGCTCCTACCCGTATTGTGGGTGAAGCTATTGTTGGCCCTACATTGGGTCAAGAAGCTATTAATTCAGGCTTTATTTCATTTGTGATTGCCTTGTTGGCAATCTTGTTGTTCATGGGCTTCTATTACAGCACAGCAGGTTGGGTTGCAGATTTAGCCTTGTTTGCAAACGTATTTTTTGTGATTGGTGTATTAACCTCTTTA
>CANHRW010000178.1 GCA_947462865.1 Bacteroidota bacterium
CCCGTTACACCAAGAGGTGCAGGCACAGGATTGAGTGGTGGTGCCTTACCGGTTATGGGAGGTTTGGTCATTGCCATGGAAAGGTTCAATAAAATTTTAACTATTGACGAACAAAATTTCCAAGCCATTGTTGAACCTGGGGTAATCAATGAGGCATTTCAATTGGCTGTGAGTGAAAAGGGTTTGTTTTACCCGCCTGACCCTGCAAGTAAAGGTTCTTGCTATTTAGGTGGCAATTTGGCACATAGTAGTGGAGGTCCTAGAGCACTTAAATATGGCACAACCAGAGATTATGTGTTAAATATGGAGATTGTATTGGCCGATGGCAGTATCATACAAACTGGAGCAAATACCTTAAAATATTCAACTGGATACAACCTAACTCATTTAATGATTGGCAGTGAAGGTACCTTGGCCATTATTACTAAAATTTGGTTAAAACTCATTAGCTATCCAACTCAAAATTTATTGATGTTAGCCTCATTTGAGTCTGCTCAAGCTGCTTGTGAAGCTGTAGCAGGGATTTTTAAAGCCGGTGGTAACCCTTCAGTATGTGAATTTGTTGAACCTGCAGGTTTTGAATTAGCAGCACAACTTTTAAATATCTCATTTAACATTCAACCCAATATTGGTGCGTATTTATTAATTGAAGTAGATGGCAATGACATGGATATGCTTTTCAATGAGTGTGAGCAAATCAATCAGACGCTTGAACAATTTGGAGTGAAAGAGGTTTTGTTTGCGCAAACTACAGACGAAAAAAATTATTTCTGGAGACTCAGAAGAAGTATTGGAGAAGCCACCAAATTTAACAATGTTTATAAAGAAGAAGACACCGTAGTGCCAAGGGCAACTTTACCCACTTTGTTCAATGAAGTAAAAGCAATTGGTAAAAAATACGGATTCAGGAGCATCTGTTACGGACATGCAGGAGATGGTAATTTACACGTAAACATATTGAAGGATCAACTCAGTGATGACTTTTGGAATCATGAATTGGACAAAGCCATTGTAGAAATTTTTGAATGCTGCAAAAGATTGGGTGGCACCATTAGTGGAGAACATGGTATAGGCTATGTTCAGAAAAAATTCATGCCTATTGTTATGCCACAATTGCAACTGGATCTCATGCAAAAAATAAAGCTGGCATTTGACCCAAATTGCATTCTAAATCCTGGTAAAATATGGCAATAGAAAAAACAACTAAAAGCAAAGCCATACAAATGTCTTTCATAGTTGGATTTGTTTTGATGTGTGCTAAATTTTTTGCCTATTTCATTACCAACTCTACTGCCATATTAACCGATGCATTGGAATCAATTATCAATGTAATTGCAGGAGGTTTTGCATGGTATAGCGTTCGGCTTGCAGAGAAACCTAAAGACAACGAACACCCATACGGACATGGAAAAATAGAATTTATTTCGGCAGGATTTGAAGGTGGTTTGGTGGTAATGGCAGCCATATATATCCTATTTGAAGCTGTTTTACAATTCATAGATCCAAGCCCAATTCACCAATTAGAAAATGGCATTTACATCTGTGCCATTGCCGGATTGGTTAATTTAGTTATGGGTAATTATCTTCTACAAATAGGTAAGAGAACACATTCACCTACACTCATTGCAGATGGCAAACATTTAATGGTTGACACCTATTCTAGCATTGCATTGGTTGTTGGATTGTGTTTGGTAACTTTTACAGAAAATGTCATTTTTGACCCAATTATTTCTGTTGTTTTAGCTCTGGGTATATTGCTCACTGGATACAAATTGCTGAGGAGTTCATTGGCTGGTTTAATGGATGAGGCAGACCATCAATTGTTAGAACAAATAACGCAAGTGCTGAACGACAACAGAAAAGAAAACTGGATTGATATGCACAACCTGAGAATTGTTAAATATGGATCGCAAGTGCACATAGATAGCCATTTGACTTTGCCTTATTATTACGACTTAGAAACATCACATGCAGCAGTTACAGATGTTGAATTACTAGTAAGTGAGAAGTTTCACAGCCAAGTTGAACTGTTTATACATGCTGACCCTTGTATGGAATTAAGCTGCGAAATTTGTTGTATACACCATTGTGATCAGCGAAAAAAAACTTTTAAAAAGAAACTGGAATGGACAAAATCGATGTTACTAAAAAACCAGAAACATCAGATTTGATTAGGCTTGAGCCAACACATTGAATAAAAATTCTTTCATCAGTTCCATGTCTGAAAGTGCGTTTTGATCTACCCCTTTAGACCTTAAATCAAACGCAGCAATTAACGATAAAATGGCATACAATCCAGTTAATGAATAGTGTTGTAAAAAATGTTCATAGTCTTTGGCTTGCATAAAATTAACCCCTGCAGACATGATACTTTTTTGATCTTTGAGTCCTCTTTGTTTTAAATCACAGGATTTAGTAACATAGCCGTTGAGCATGGCCAAAAAAGGAATAATAGAGAACTCTTTTTTATTGCTCAAATGGTGGTTGATATGAAATACTTTTCTAGCGTTTTTTTGAGCAATGGCTTTGATCAATTCAAACGTATTGAACTCTTTACTGATGCCTATGTAATTTTCAATATCCTGTTGAGTAATTTGTTTGTCTTGGGCTTTATTAATGATCAGTTTATCCAATTCATTGTTGATTCTATTTAAATCGTTTCCAATAAAATCAGCAATGAGCAGGGTATTTTGGTCATCAATGGCAAAGCCTTTGGTTTTTACTAAATTTGAAATCCATTTAGGCAATTCAGATTCTTCATATAATTTTTTGGATTCAAACGAAACAAACTTTTTGGATATTTTTAGCAATTTGCTGCGGCCATCTACCTTTTTTCCCTTGTAACAAATGACCAAAATGGTACTGGGTACAGGATGCTCAAAGTAAGGCAGTAAATCATCTATTTGTCTCCAATTTTGAGCTTCCTTCACAATAACTACCTGGTGATTGGCCATCATTGGAAAACGCCTAGAAGCTTCTATTACCTGGCCAATTTCAACATCTTTGGCATAAAAAACATGCTGGTTGAAAGCCTTTTCCATCTCATTGAGTGCATGGTGTTCTATGTAAGATGCAATTTCATCTACAAAATAGGTTTCCTCTCCATGTAATAAATAAATGGGTGCAGTTTTACCTGACTTTAAATCTTGTATTATTTTATGAAATTCCTGTAAGTTTTCTGCCGGCATGTTGGCAAGATATTTAATCAGGACAGCTTTGCCAATACAGGTGGGAAATTTGTGAATGAATTGTTTGATTGAACGCACATTTCATCCAATTTAGATTAAGATTTATTGATTTGTAAATGAGGTTTGCCCATATCGATGATGAGTTGTGTTGGGCATTATTACATAGTTAATTTAAAAGGGTTTACATAAAATAATTTATTCTGTTGGTATTTGACTGGCATGTATAACCATGGTATCTGCATTGATACCCCGACTCAAATCGAGCCGCATTTCATCCATTGTTACATTTGATACCAATATAAACTTATTGGATCGTGCGTTATTTCCTTTGAGCCTGAATTTGACTCGACCCTGAATAATTTGGGATCTTTCTATTAAACCATAGGATTGGTCGTAAAGTGTAACCACCATTCCATCACCACTGAAAGTAGAATCAGCCTCCACAATTTGTATGGGAACCTCAAATTCTGCAAGGGTTTCATCACCATCAGCAAGACTGATTTTTTCCTCTATAACCTCAACAGATTTGAGGTCGTAAACATCGAAAATTGTTCTCACAGAAAGGTCACCCTTTAAAAAAATTAAAGGTGGAACAACTAATAAGGCCCAAAGTGACTTGAGAAAAACTTTCATCGATGCATTGGAGATACCAATTCTTATACCATAGATGCATGAGTCAATTAATCAGCGTTTTAAGTATTTTTTAAACTTTCTGATAAATCCCAAATTAAAACAGAAAATCCCAAATATGGAAAGATCTAGACTATCAATCAACCACCAATAACAAGCCTTTGAGGTACTCCCCTTCTGGATGATAAATATTAATTGGGTGGTCTTCGGGTTGAGAAAGCTGTTCCAAGATTCTGACATTTCTACCCGTTTCTGCTGCAGCAGAAAAAACTATTTTCCTGAACAAGTCTTTGTCTATATGTTGGCTGCAACTGTATGTAAAAATAAGTCCCCCTGGCTTTACCTTTGAAAATCCAAGTTTGTTTAAATTTTTGTATCCTTTTGCTGCGTTGTCTACCGCTCTTGAATGTTTTGCAAATGCTGGAGGATCTAGTACAATTACATCATAAAAATCAGTTGGCGCTTGTTTTAAATAGTCAAAAACATCGGCTACAAAACTTTCATGTTTGTTTGCATGTCCGCACAACAAAACGTTTTCATCGCAAAGCGAAATGGCGTCTTTTGAACTGTCAACAGAATGTACCAATTTGGCTCCAGCTTCTAATGCATAAATA
>CANHRW010000179.1 GCA_947462865.1 Bacteroidota bacterium
GGCCTGAGTGTGGATGCGCCACCCGTGATTGCCACCCGTCCCGAAATGATGCGCCGCATGAAAGACATGGCGCACATGAGCGGACCCATGGGCAGCTTCTACGCGCAGATGCCAGATGAAGTGGAACTGACTGTAAACGGCAACCATCCCGTTTACCGCACCATTTTGAGCGAGTCCAACAAAGAAAAAGGAAAAGAGATGGTGCACAACCTGGCCGATTTGGCGCTGCTCTCGCAGGGCTTACTCAAAGGCAGCCAGTTGACCGAGTTCATCAACCGGAGCGTAACCTTGATGCAGGGCCCGGCAAACAGCGTTTTAACAGCAGATGTATAAACAAAAACGGATCTTCATAACAAGAAAGCCTTTCGTACAGAAAGGCTTTCTTGTTTAGATACGAAGCGCATCCACTTACTTAGACGAGCATTGGAAAAAGCCCACGAGGATTTGAACAAGCGATAAGCTACCATTTAGTTCTCCTATCCACTCGATTTTCGCGGCGGTCCCGTACGTTTTCTCTCCGGTCGCGCACATCTGAGCTCATGTTGGCGTCCTCGTCAATAGGTCTTTCTATTGATGGCCTCGGTAATCAATCGTTCTGAGCGTTGTTTGGCGGGGACGCCAACAACAGCAAAAAAAATACCTACTAGCTGCTCATATGAAAGAGGTAGACAATACCACCCCAAAATGGGCAATACTGTCTACCTTTGGGGCAAAAAGGTAGCAGGATAAACAAGTTAGCGGCAACCCTTGCTGACGTTGCAAACTTTAAACCTTGTTCATAAAAAAACTAACATGAAAGAGACTTTTAGTTATACATATGACGACCTTTTCAATCCGACACTTAAAGCCTTGCACAAACTTGGCGGTTCAGGCACTGTTGATGAAATTGAACATGAAGTTGCCTTAATGCTTAATCTTACCGACGAACAAATAAATGAAATTCATCGTGGTAATACTTCTAAGCTAACTTATCGTCTTGCCTGGTCAATAAATTACCTTAAGCGATTTGGGCTTTTAGAGAATACTTCAAGAGGCAACTGGGCTTTAACTGAAAAAGGCTTAAAAACCACTTCTGTTGACGAAGACCAAGTAAAACGGACAGTTGCAGAGGAGTTCAGGCATGCCAACACTGATAGATTAAGCAAAAAATTACCGACATTTGAGTCCACCTTAAATTTACATTCAAATATGGCAAAAGACGAAACACCATCCGAAATGACAAACATCATTGAAACTGAGAATGAGATATTTGAAGAAATGGATGAAAAGGAATCCCAAGAATTTTACGAAGATGAAGAAAACGAAGATGAAGGCAATGCAGTTAAAGGAAAGATTTATATTGATAAAAAGGATTTTACTCTTAGGGAATATCAAGCAATGAGAAATGATGGGGATTTAATGTTGCAGCCCACCTATCAAAGGAAATTTGTTATTGATATAAAATTTGCAAGCAGACTAATTGAATCTATAATTCTTGATGTTCCAATCCCTGCTGTTTTTTTAGCTGAAGAAGAAGATGGCAAATACAGTGTAATTGACGGTCAACAGAGGCTAACTTCATTCATTGCATTTCTTGACGGGTTTTTACCAGACGAGAAAAAAACAGTTTTTAAATTAACCGGAACAAAGGAACTTTCTGCGGAACAAGGAAAGAACAAAACATTTGCTCAGTTTGATGACACAGCTTTACAAAACAAAATCAAAACAACAAGCATTCAGGCAATAATTATAAAAAATTCTTCTCACCCAGATTTAAAGTTTGCCATTTTCGAAAGACTAAATACGGGTTCAGTCAAATTAAACGAGGATGAACTTAGAAATACAATTTATCGTGGCAATTACATCAACCTTTTGAAAGAACTTGAAAAAGACCCAGTATTTCATTCTTTGGTTAACAAAGAATCATTTCGAAAGAGAATGATTTATCGTGGTATGATTTTACGTTTTTTTGCCCTTTCTGAAAAGTCATTCCACAACTATAGGTCAAGTATGAAGCAGTTTTGCAACAAGGAACTTCGGGATAATAGACATATGGTGGAGGCAAAGCAAAAAGAATATACAGACAGATTTAATAAATGTGCGGAGTTGACAAGGATTGTTTTTGGGTCAAATGCTTTTAGAAGATACTTATTAGGTGACACAAGGAATCCAAACGGGAAATGGGTAACAACAAGAGTGAATATGGCAATTTTCGACATTCAAATGTGTGGGTTCGTAAATTATACAAAGAATCAAATTGTTCCTAAGGCAGACGAAATAAGAGAAAAGCTCATTGACCTTATGATAAATGATTCTGAGTTTATGAGTACTGTTGAGAATAAAACCAACGATACCATAGTTCTGAAAAAGCGATTTGAAATATGGCTAAGAGAGTTAGAGAAAATTATAGGCAATGGTAAACCAGACGCAAGAACTTTCACCTACGCCGACAAAAAGACTCTTTTTAATCAAGACCCGACTTGTAAGATTTGTTCACAACAACTTCTAATGATTGAAGATGCAGAGGTTGACCACATAATTCCATTTTCAAAAGGTGGTAAAACAGAATTAAGTAATGGACAAATAACACATCGTTACTGCAATAGAGCTAAGAATAACAGGACAGACGAAGCCGCTAAATGAGAATAGTTACTTCATTCAAAAACCCGGGCAGCCGCTAACAAAAGTATTGCTGCAATTGGGGCTGGACGGAAGAACAATCATCGGCAGTGCATATCCAAGCTTTAGTTTCGGCGGACGTAATTCTACCGGTCATTAGTTCTAAACTTCAACTTTTGTCTATAAATTTAGCTTCAGTTCCGGGCAGACAGTTGGTCAATTCCCCAACTGCAGCAATACTCGAACGTTAACACCCATTATATGCCCACCCTTCGTAGCATACAGACAATTTTATTTTTGACACCGTTCTTTGCTTTGATGTCTTGCAATATTAGCAATAAGAAAAGTGAGCCTGTTTGGAGCGACTTGCCAGAAGAAATAAGTTTAGAAACTTTAAAGCAAACGGACTTTGTAACAACTTTGGAAAACCCGATTTCAGAAAACAAAAATATCATTTATGCACCGGCATTTTTATATGCTTGGGACAAAATCAAAGAAAAACTAAAGTCTCCAATTATATCCGGCGTTAAAAATTCTGCAGATTTTAATATTCTAAATAAATCTATATCGCATCAAAACTCATTGACCGACAAAGAATATTCTGCAACAGCAGAAATTGCTGACGGAGCTATTATTGCGAGAGCCTTTTTCAACAAGACACTCCCCTTTGAAACAAAACTTGAAGTATTGGAGGAACCAATAAATTTTGGCACAACAAAGGTTTCCGCATTTGGAATGTATTATTATAGTGAGGCCGCAATCAAACTTACCCAAATTCTCTATTACAAAGACGACAATAATTTCATTTTGAAACTTGTGCCAAAAGACAATCAACACGAAATTATTTTAGTAAAAGGACTTGACAAATATCAAACCCTGACGGAAGCTGTTAAACTCACTAACAACCGTGTTGCTCAAGGAAAACATGAACAAATGAAAAAAGAGTTTTTATGGAAATATCAAATTGCACACGAAGATAAATTTGCAATACCTTCTATTAAATTCAATATTGCGACACACTATAAAAATATTGAAGGGCAGGCCTTTTCAACAAGTGACAATAAAAAACATAAAGTTGTAGAAGCGTATCAAAGGACAGGTTTTATTTTAAATGAAAATGGTGCAGTTGTTGAAAGTGAAGCAGTGGTAGAAGTTGACAGTGCAAGTGCCGGAGCGATTATAACTCATCCAAAGAGAATGATTTTTGATAACCCGTTTTTAATAATCATCAAACGAGTGGACAAAACAAATCCATACTTTGTAATGAAAGTTCAAAATGCAGAACTATTGACAAGAAAATAACGGCTGCTAATCCCTCTGGTGCAGGTCTCCCGACCTGTTGCCTGTCTGTTACTTGTGTTACATCGCAAAGACATTAATACACTCCAAACTTGCGCTCATGTTGGCGTCTCCGCCAACATGTTAATCGATTCAAGAAACTGATCGTTGTTGGCGGGGACGCCAATAACAGCACAGCATGAATCGTTTGGCGGAACACTGGCAATTGGCAACCGATCCTTTTGATTACATTTACTCTTCGGCTTCATGTTACGAAAAAGACCACCGCCTTGGTTCGTGTCTTCACGAACCTTACTGATTTGAATTTTTCATATCTTTTCACTGCTAACCAAAAACACATGAATCCTTAGGCGGAACACCGGCAATTGGCAACCGATCCTTTTGATTACATTTACTCTTCGGCTTCATGTTACGAAAAAGACGACAGGCAATTTCTGTTTCTGAAGGGATCTGCGAAATGAATTTTGATACGGGTTTTATGAATTGGTTCGTGAAGACACGAACCATGGCGGGGTGAA
>CANHRW010000180.1 GCA_947462865.1 Bacteroidota bacterium
TAGATTTGAGCACTGGATTTCAGTTCAAGAATAAAAATTGGGATGTTCAAAGTATTATAGGTTACACCTATTCACAACCTTTGATATTAGACCCTGATTTGGTGTTTGCATTTGATTCGGCAAGAGGTCCGCAAACGTTTTTGAGCACCCGTTCAGATAGCACTTTAACCTTAAAATACAGATTTGAGCACCAATTTAAAATAGATATTTCGGCTCAGTTTAAAAGAATAGAATTTGGCGTAAGCTACAGATATAACAGCAACATACGTAATATTGATAGGGCATTTGTTGCAGGTATCATACCAAGTATGGTTCCAGGAATTGCAGAAACAAGAAACCGGCTCTCTAACAACCGTGATTTTTTTGATTTACGCCTGTTTTTTCATGCCAATCAATACTTAAAAGTTGGGTTTAACTGCATCAATTTGTTGAATACAGAAATGATGAACAGACCAGCCGATTTAATTGCCCCAAGATTCTATCAATTGCAATTGATGGGTTCGTTTTAAAATTTCAATTCCAAAGCCTCAACCACTTTGTTTTGGAGAATATGTTCCTGAAAAATGGTATCAACATCTGCCAAGGTTAATTTGCCGTAATAAGTTCCTTCGGGGTATATAACTAATGCAGGGCCTTTAGAACAGCTATCTAAACAACCACTTTTCTGAACGCTTATTTTGGCCTTTAATCCGGCATCACCCAATAATGTTCTGAATTTTTCTATGATAGCCATTCCATTTTCGGCTCCACAACAGGGTTTACCTTCTGCTTTTTGGTTAGCACAAACAAAAATGTGTTTTTCGAAACGCATATTTTTTTTATTCAAATTAAGCTGCTTGGAATGAATAAACATGCAATTCGTTAATTTTGCCTCAAAAAAAATCATGTTTGGAAAATTAGCAGAGGCCAAAAAAATGGCTGCAGAAATGAAAACAAAGATGGCTGCTATTACTGTAGAATCAGCAGTTTACAACAATCAAATACGTGTAGTAGCAAATGGAAACCGTGAAATTGTTGATGTAAAAATTTCCCCCGAAGCCATTGCTTCACTCAACCAGCAACAATTGGAACATTTTGTAAAAGAAGCTTGTAACCAAGCAATTCAAGCCGCAAACAATGTTGCTGAATCAGAAATGAAATCAATGATGGGTGGAATGCTGCCAGGATTGGGGAATTTATTTTCTTAATCCTATTTAAAACGGTGCAAAGAATCTGAATAAAATCATTCTATTGAATCTACAAAAACCAATAAATTCGCATACTTTTTAGTAAATAACACAATATAACTATGTCGCAAATCAAGGCAAATCACCAGGACGAGTTTATTTTTCGCCATATTTCACCATTGGAGAAAGATACCGATGCCATGCTCAAAACAATTGGCGTTTCTAGTCTTTCTCAATTAATTGACGAAACAATACCTGCACATATCAGGCTTAAAAAAAGAATGAATTTGCCAGCTGCGTTAACAGAAGCAGAACTTTCTTCTTTATTAACAGAAATTGCCCATAAAAATAAAATTTATACCAATTTCCTAGGACAAGGATATTACGGTACTTTAACCCCAGGTGTCATTCTTAGAAATATATTTGAAAACCCAGGTTGGTATACTGCTTATACACCTTACCAAGCAGAAATTGCACAAGGCCGATTAGAAGCCTTACTCAATTACCAAACCATGATCATTGATTTAACTGGAATGGAAATTGCGAATGCCTCTTTGTTAGATGAAGGAACAGCAGCAGCAGAAGCCATGCACATGTTGTATGCAGAGACCAAAAAAGAAAACGCCAATAAATTCTTTGTTTCTGAATTGTGCTTCCCTCAAACCATTGACATTTTAAAAACCAGAACAGAGCCAATTGGTGTTGAATTGATTATTGGCAATCATGAGGAAATTGAATTTGATGAAACCTATTTTGGAGCCTTGCTTCAATACCCAGCAGGTAATGGTGAAGTTTTTGATTACCAAAAGTTTGTTGAAAAAGCCAAAGCTCAAAATATCATGATTGCTGTTGCTGCAGATTTATTAAGCTTAACTTTGTTGACACCTCCAGGAGAATGGGGTGCAGATGTAGTAGTTGGATCGGCTCAAAGATTTGGAGTACCAATGGGTTATGGTGGGCCTCATGCAGGCTATTTTGCAACCAAAGATGCATACAAAAGACAAATGCCCGGTCGATTAATCGGTGTTTCTGTTGACAGCCAAGGCAATCATGCTTTGAGAATGGCTTTACAAACAAGAGAACAACACATTAAAAGAGAAAAGGCCACATCAAATATTTGTACTGCTCAGGTTTTACTTTCAATCATGGCAGGAATGTACGGTGTTTACCATGGACCCGATGGACTGAAAGGTATTGCCGGAAGAATACATGGTTATGCAACGGCTTTGGCAAATACACTCAACAATGCGGGCTTGAAAGTATTGAATACATCTTATTTTGATACCTTGTCTATTGAAACAAAGCAAGCATCTCAATTTTACGATGCCTGTTTGGCTGCAGAAATCAATATTGCTTTGGTAAATGAACAAACACTTCGTTTGTCAATAGATGAAACCCATACCCAATCACAATTGAACCAATTGGTTGCTATTTTAACAAACAATCAAATGACTTCTTGTGATTTTAACGCTGACAATGCATTACATGCACCATTGCAATTACAAAGGAAATCAGCTTTCATGACCCATGAGATTTTCCAAAGTAAACACAGCGAACACGATATGCTCAGGTATATCAAACACTTGGAATCTAAAGACCTTTCACTGTGTCATTCTATGATTGCATTGGGCTCTTGTACGATGAAGTTAAATGCAACAGCTGAAATGATTCCAGTGACTATACCTGGTTTTGGACAATTGCATCCATTTATACCAAGAAACCAAGCAACTGGTTACACGCAAATTTTTGAAGAATTGAGCAATGCCTTGAAAGAAGTAACTGGATTTGCTGGAATTAGTTTGCAACCAAATGCTGGAGCGCAAGGGGAATATGCAGGATTGATGGTGATCAGAGAATACTTTAAACACAAAGGAGAGTCTCATAGAAATATTGCCTTGATACCTTCATCTGCTCATGGTACCAACCCTGCAAGTGCAGCAATGGCTGGCATGAAAGTAGTTGTGACCAAAACATTAGAAAATGGCTATGTTGACATTGAAGATTTAAAAGAGAAGGCCATTTTACACAAAGATAATTTGGCTTGTTTAATGGTTACTTACCCTTCAACTTATGGCATTTTTGAAGAACAAATTACAGAAATTTGCGAGTTGATCCATCAATACGGTGGCCAAGTATATATGGATGGAGCCAACATGAATGCACAAGTGGGGTTAACAAGCCCTGCTAATATTGGAGCAGATGTTTGTCACTTGAACTTGCACAAAACATTCTGTATTCCTCACGGTGGTGGTGGACCTGGAATGGGACCAATAGGTGTAGCGGCACACTTGGTTCCTTTTTTACCAGGACACAGTGTGGTTGATATGCAAGGTGGATCAAGTGCTATGACTGCTATTTCAGCAGCTCCTTGGGGAAGTGCATCCATATTATTAATCTCTTATGCCTATATCAGATTAATGGGAACTGCAGGCTTAGAAAAAGCAACCGAATACGCTATTTTGAATGCCAATTATATCAAAGCGCGTCTAGAAAAAGATTATCAAATTTTATACGTTGGAAGCAAAGGCAGATGTGCACATGAGATGATATTAGATACCCGTGTATTTAAAGCAGACACAGGTATTGAGGCAGAAGACATTGCTAAACGTTTAATGGATTATGGTTTCCATGCACCTACCATGAGTTTCCCTGTTGCTGGAACCATTATGATTGAACCTACTGAAAGTGAGCCTAAATCTGAACTAGACAGGTTTTGTGATGCCATGCTTCAAATAAAAGCAGAAGTCAATGCAATTGCAGAAGGGAATGCAGATAAAGTAAACAATGTTTTAAAAAATGCACCTCATACAGCCATGATGGCTACATCAGAAGAATGGAATTATCCATACAGCAGACAACAAGCAGTTTATCCATTGCCTTATGTAAAACTTGGTAAGTTCTGGCCAAGTGTAGGACGGGTAAACAATACCCATGGAGACCGAAATTTAATTTGCGCTTGTATTCCAACTGAAGCCTATCAATCTTAAATAAGCCATAAAAAAAGGCAGTCTATTTTCTAGACTGCCTTTTTTTATGGCTTGGGACGGTATTTACTTTTCTTGAGTATTTCATCCCAGTTGTTCTGATTCATGAGCGTATTAAAATCAACAGATACATTGGCTAAATAAGCTTGTATGATTTGATAGCCAATAAATGAACCAATTGAAGGGGCTGATTCAGCTGGCACACCTGGAGCAGAAGTAAACGGACCATCGTTAAAATA
>CANHRW010000181.1 GCA_947462865.1 Bacteroidota bacterium
CTCAGGTGATAGATTTTTTAAATGGTAAAGAAGCGGTTTTACAACCTATAACAGTAGATACCCGAACCGAATTTGAACAAAACCAAATTCAACTCAAAGATGATTTTGAAGATGTACGCGGTCAAGAAACTATCAAGCGGGCTTTAGAAATTGCAGCAGCTGGTGGGCACAATGTGATATTAATTGGGCCTCCAGGGGCAGGAAAAACCATGCTAGCAAAACGTCTACCTGGTATTTTACCACCCTTGTCTTTGCAAGAGGCTTTGGAAACAACTAAAATTCATTCGGTGGCCGGTAAATTACCCAAAGATGCATCTTTGATTTATACTAGGCCTTTTAGAAGCCCACATCATACAATTTCTGATGTGGCCTTGGTAGGCGGGGGTACGCACCCACAACCAGGTGAAATTTCTTTGGCCCATCATGGTGTATTGTTTTTAGATGAGTTGCCAGAGTTTAAACGAACTGTATTAGAAGTCATGCGTCAGCCATTAGAAGAAAGAAAGGTAACTGTCTCAAGGGCTAAGTTTTCTATAGAATATCCTGCTAGTTTTATGTTGGTTGCAAGCATGAACCCTTGCCCGTGTGGCTATTTCAACCACCCTGAAAAAGAATGTACCTGTCCGCCCGGCACGGTTCAAAAATACATGGGCAAAATTTCAGGCCCTTTGATGGACAGAATAGACATTCATATTGAAGTTACACCTGTGAATTATGATTTGCTTACATCGAACCGAAAAGCAGAAAACAGTAGTACCATTCGCAACAGGGTACAACAAGCAAGAGCCATTCAAAACCAACGCTACCAAGCCTTTGATGACATTCATAGCAATGCCCAAATGAGCAGTACACAAGCCAGAGAGTTTTGCGCATTGAACCCAGTAGGGGCGCAATTGTTAAAAACAGCCATGCAGCGCTTGCAATTGTCAGCAAGGGCTTATGACCGCATTTTAAAAGTAGCAAGAACCATTAGTGATTTAGCGGGTAGCGAGCAAATTTTACCTGAGCATTTGGCAGAAGCCATTCAATACAGAAGTTTGGATAGGGCAGCTTGGGGCGGGAATTAAAGCTTTTTTAAACAGTTAATTTTAATATAACATTTTCTGCACCAATAGGTCTTGATGTTTAAAAAGAAAAACAAATTTCGCGCAAAGAAAGACCTGTGAACACGTTCCAAGTCCCATGAACCACAATTTGGGCAGTGTTGACCAAGCTTAGGTCTGAATATTGTTTTTTGCATAGGGAGCCGCAAGGTATTAAAATCAATAAAAAGCCCAAACAACCTAATGAGATTTTAAGGTGATAATTATTTATCAATCTAAAAATCAATTGGGTTAAATTTGTATAAAAATTATAGCGTGCAGTTCAAAGAAATCATAGGTCATAGTAGTTTAAAAAATAAACTACTCAATATTGCCCAATCGGGACGCATCAGCCATACGCAGCTTTTTTTAGGGCCTGAGGGTTCTGGAAATTTAGCACTTGCTTTGGCATTTGCGCAATATGTAAATTGTACACAACCAGGAACCGAAGACAGTTGTGGCAATTGTTCGTCATGTATTAAGTATCAACAAATCATTCATCCTGATTTGCATTTTACTTATCCGTTTACCTCACCTACCAAATTAAGTAAGGAACTCATAGAGGAATGGCGGGCAGCTATTATTGACAATCCATACATCAGCGATTTTGATTGGTTGCAGAAAATAAACAATGAAGCAAATAAACAACTCAATATTACAGCAGAGGAGTGTAGAGCTGTTATCAGTGGTTTAGGCCTTAAAAGCTATGAAGCCAAGTATAAAGTTCATGTGATTTGGCAGCCTGAATACCTATCTAAGGAGGGAAATATTCTATTAAAGCTTTTAGAAGAGCCACCTCCCTTTACCCTTATATTATTGGTTGGTAACAATACTGAAAAAATACTACCTACTATTTTGTCTAGGGCTCAATTGGTTAAAGTTCCTAAAATAACTGATGCCGATTTAATTGATGCACTGATAGCCAAATATAGCATGGAAGAACAAAAGGCGAGAGATACAGCAAGGTTGGCAGATGGCAATTTTAACAGAGCAAAGTCATTGATTGACATTGACCACGAGGGATATTTTACGCTTTTTAGCGATTGGATGCGTTCTTGTTACGGACAAAAAATGCTTGAATTACAACCCATGGTTGATACGTTAAGTGCTGGTGGACGTGAGTACATTAAAAACTTTTTACATTATGCTGGTCAGATGATACGCTCTGCTTTTATATACCGCTATGCCAAACAGGATTTGCTAAAAGTAAACCAAACAGAACAGGCCTTTTTGCTGAAGTTTTCTCCTTTTTTACATGATCAAAATTTGGCTGAAATTACCAAAAGTTTAGACGATGCTACCTACCATGTAGAGAGAAATGCAAACCTAAAAATCCTATTTTTGAATCTTTCTTTGTATATTGGCAAACAATTGAAAACAGCGCAAAAATAGCTTTAGTAGTTTTCTAGTTTAATACAGAATAAAAGATGGCATGTGGCTCAGGAGGATGCAGTACCGGTTCATGTAGTTCAGGTGCTTGCAATAAATTAAATACATTTGATTGGCTTGCAGAGATGGAACTTCCACCTCACCACAAGCCTTTTGATATTGTAGAGGTGAGGTTCAAAGGAACCCGTAAAGAGTTTTACCGTTTACCCGCTCAGGTTGAGTGTTATACCAATGAACAAGTGGTAGTTGAGGCTGAACATGGTTTCGATATTGGCACATTGAGTCTGAAAGGGGAGTTGGTAAAACTTCAAATGAAAAAGTACAACCGTACGGAAGAACAAGGTGATTTTAAAAAAATTATCAGAAAAGCCAGTGAGGTTGATATTGCCAAATTAAAGGAAAACCAAGAACTAGAAGTTCCAACTATGTACAAGGCAAGAAGTATTGCCATGGAACTAGGTTTGAGCATGAAGTTGAGTGATGTAGAATACCAAGGCGATAGAAGAAAAGCCGTTTTCTATTACACAGCAGAAGAACGCGTAGATTTTAGAGAATTGATCAAGCGCTTGGCTGATGCTTTCAAAGTAAGAATTGAAATGAGGCAAATTGGTTACCGCCAAGAAGCAGGTAGATTGGGAGGAATTGGCTCGTGTGGAAGAGAATTGTGTTGCAGTACTTGGTTAACTGATTTTAAATTGGTGCATACCAATGCCGCTAGGTACCAAAACTTATCGCTCAACCAGTTGAAATTATCGGGTCAATGTGGTAAATTAAAATGTTGCTTGAATTTTGAATTAGATGCTTACCTAGAAGCTTTAAAAGAGTTTCCTCAGAATACCCATTTGGTCCTTGATTTTGCAAACGACAAATCGTATAAATTGGTAAAAACAGATATTCTCAAACGCATTATGTGGTTTGCGCCTAAATCTGAAATGGGTGGAGAATGGTTAAATTTATCAGTAAAAGAAGTCAATCAATTTGTTGAGCAAAATAACAATGGAATTAAACCCGAACTTCATTATACCAAACCTGATCAAGCCAAACAAGTAAAGGTTGACCTTGATTTCCAAAACGATATGGGTATTGATTCTGTTACCCGCTTAGACGAAAGAGAAAGGCAAAAGAACCGCAATCATAAAAACCGCTCTGGGAAGCCTCAATTTAACAAGTCACAGCAAGGCAATAGAAATGGTAACCCACCACAAGCCATTGCCAAGCCTATTGAGGCCAAATCTGCTCAGCAACCTGTAACAAGTTCAACAAATACACAGCCTGCTCAAGCAAATCAGCCTAGAAAAAAACCTCCTTTTAAAAAGAAGTTTAACAACAACAGGCCTGCCGGAAATGAACAAAAACCCAAAGAATAACAAGTTGAAACTGCTATTTAAAATAATTGTATTGGCATGTAGTTTATTTGTAATTGCCTGCGATTCGAACCGATTAATAGATGAAAACAAAGACTTGCCGGTTCAGGGCTGGAATTACCAGAATAAACTCATTTTTGATGTACCTATTACTGATACCATCGCCCAATACAATTTGTATTTAAATGTGAGAATTAGTGCAGATTATCTGTTTAGTAATTTGTATTTGAATTTGCATACCACTTTGCCATCAATTCAAAAACTAACCGAACGCAAGGAATTAATTTTAGCCGATGAAAACGGCAAATGGTTAGGCAAAGGCTTAGGTGATTTGTTCGATTACCAAGTTCCGGTTAAAGAAAAATTTAGGTTCAAAGAGAATGGCATTTACCGCTTTGAACTGGAACAAAACATGCGAAACGACACATTGATTGGGGTTATCTCATCAGGCTTACGTATTGAGAAAGTAGTGCAATAGATTATACTTTTAACCACCTATTGGCAATTCCTATAGTATAGTTACAATACTCA
>CANHRW010000182.1 GCA_947462865.1 Bacteroidota bacterium
CCGTTGTTATTGACTGCGGTCCCAAATGATTGCCAAAACAAGAATTCTTTTCTACCAACTTCAGTTAAATAAATACTGATGGTGTCTCCATAATCATATGGTCTAAAGGTTCTAAAAGGCCGCATGGTATTGTTAATGAGTTGGTCATCAAAAGTATAAAACCGTTGAGCTGCACCCCATCCCAATAACAAAGAATCAAAACCATCATAAACAGCCATTCTGTAGTTATTTTGTTCAGGCCCATCTTTCCATTGCATCCAAAAATAACAGTTGGTATCTTTTTCTTGAATGCTAGACCAATAAACTAAACTATCAATAACAGGTGGCTTTCCTATAAAAGTACTGCCACTGATTTTATTTCCATCTTTGAGTGTAATATTTAATAAATATGGTGTGCTCAACTTACCTTGAAAAAATGGATTGGTATAAATACCCGGCAGTATGGAGTCTGAAACCGGAATAAAATTAAAAACAGTGCCATTGAAAATTGTATCATTACCCACAATAGATCCTTCAGTAATATTAACCGTTGCATCTTTTAACCCATTTAATGAAAATTCAGGTTTAAAATAGTCGATGGTTTTAGTGATATATACATAATTCAATGTTGGAAATAATTGGTTAATAGAGGCTTCAACCACATATTGTTGTTGAACTTCACTCACTTGAATTTCTATCTCCTTCTCGCAGGAAATTAAAAATATCAATACTATTGAAATGACAAAAACTCTCATCTTTAAAATTTAAAATTCCATTGAACAGAAGGCAGAATAGGAAATAAATAAACCAAATAGGCTTTAACTTGACCCAATTCTATATCTGGATAAAAATAAATGAAATAGGGATTTGCCCTATTGTACAAGTTATAGATTGAAAAATTCCAACTGCTCTCCCATTTTTCTGTTTTCTTACCGAGATACGTAAATGAGATATCGGCTCTATGATAGGCTGGTAATCTGTATGAATTGATTTTATCATACACGTCTACAAATACAAATTCAGGTTTGTTTTCGGTTTGATTAAAACCAAACCTATAGGCATATCTACCTGATGGAAGTGTAACAGCATTTCCTGTTCCAAAAACAAATACAAAATTAGTTGTCCATTTTTTATTGATTTGATAAGAAAGCGTTAACGACATGTCATGTGTACGATCGTATCTGTAAAAATAAACCTGACCTTGGTTTAATTGGTCAAATTGCCTGGTTGATCGACTCCAGGTATAGCCCACCCAACCATTGAGCCTACCACTGTTTTTTCTTACAAGAAACTCAATCCCATAACTAAGTCCTTTTCCAAAAACCATTTCATTCTCCAAATTTTGATTAAAAAACAATTGTGCGCCTGGTTTAAATTCAATTTGATTAAACATGGGCTTATAGTAGGTTTCAACAGAAGTTTCTATGGCATCATTTAAAAAATTTCTATAGTAGCCTATTGCATATTGATAGGCCAATTGAGGTTTTACTTTTTGAGAGCTTGGCACCCATAAATCCACTGGAAACTGAGCACCACTGGTTGTAGCCAAATGTAAAAACTGATACGTTTGAGTAAACGATGCTTTAACAGAACTAGCTTCATTGATTAAATAAGTCACACTTGCTCTAGGCTCCAATACAGGATAAAATGCAATTGATTCTGAATTTTTGTAAGTTTTGGACAAGCCGGTAGGCAGTCCGGTATCGGTATCGTATTCTTTTTGTTCAAATGGACCAACTAAATTAAAGGCTACAGCTCTTAAACCAATGTTCAAAGCAATTCGTTGATTGATTTTCCATTCATCCGCCAAATAAGCTGCAAACTCATGGGCATATTGTGAATTAACAGCTTGGTTTAAATCTGTATTTCCAATACTTCCCGATAAAATTCCAGGCTGAAATTTGTGAAATGTATAGTTGTATCCGTATTTAATGGAATGGTTACTTAAGCCAAACCAATTGAAATCCATTTTGAGGTTAATGTCTTCAACCCCACTTTTAACATTGAAACCATTGTTGCCAAAAGTAAAATTATTGAAGAGGTCGTATCTATTGTAAATAAAACTAGTGTTCAAAAACAATTGTTTATTGAATAGATGATTCCATCTAAGTGTTGCTGTGCTATTACCCCAACCAAAATTAAAAAAAACATCTTTGTTTCTCGGACTTTGAAAATTTAAAACATCTCTTCCAAAATAACCTGAAAAAAACAACCTATTCTTGTCGTTTAGTACCCAGTTTGTTTTCACATTAAAATCATAGAAATAGTAGCTATTTCCTTGAAGACCTGCTGGCACAAAGGGTTTGGCAAGTACATCTATATAGGTTCTTCTGCCTGAAACCAAAAAGCTACTTATCCCTTTTTTAATTGGGCCCTCTACTGTTAATCTGCTCGAAATTAAACCAATACCACCGCTCGATTGCATTTTTTTATTGTTTCCTTCTCTCATGGTTACATTCAAAATAGAAGACAAACGTCCACCATAATTAGCAGGCATACCTCCTTTGATGATTTCAATATTTTTCACAGCATCTGAATTGAAAACCGACAAAAAACCAAATAAATGTGAAGGATTATATACAACAGCCTCATCCATTAAAATTAAGTTTTGATCTGGCCCTCCCCCTCTCACATAAAAACCAGTTCCAGCTTCACCTCCACTTTTAATTCCTGGCAAGAGCGTAATCGCTTTCAGCACATCTTGCTCTCCTAAAATAACCGGTAAACTTTTGAGTTTCTCTCCACTTATTTCGGCTATACTCATTGTGGTGCTTGTAATTTGCTTGTTACTTTTTTCTCCAGTAATAACAACTTCCTTGGAACTAATGGGTACTGGCTTCAAATCAATGGTAAGTTTCTTGTTTGCACGCGTATTTATTCCTAAAAATGAAGTCACATAACCTATATATGAAACAGCAATACTATCTGTTTGATCAGGCAAATCAATTGAAAAATAACCATAAGTATTAGTTTGAACAGCTTTCTTTGAACCAATAACCCGAACTGTGGCTCCAATAAGGGTTTCACCATTTGAGGCATCCCTCACATATCCTGCAATCTCATTTTTATTCTGGGCATGAATTTCAAAAGAAGATAGAATAACTATCAATCCAACAATGAAAATGCTCAACATTACTTTACAAAGCCTCATATCGTACAAAATTATGATTATTTTCTGAGACCTATTTTATTTCTTATTCACTTTAAAATTCTTGACCTAAATCATAAAAAAAAATCAATTTGTTGCGTAACATTGCCTAAGCATTAAATTAAAAAGCCATGATTAGATTTGATTTTCTTGAACAAAACAAAGAAAAACTTAGACAAGATTTCTTGAATGCAAAACCTTTCCCTCACATAGGAATAGATAATTTTTGTGATGAAGCAAAATTGTTAGCGTTATATAATAATATCCCAAACATTGAGACTCCTAGTGCAGATTATGTATTTGCAAAAGCAAAATTTGAAAAGAGTAAGTTTTGGGAACTAGGAGGCGTTTTCAAAGAATTGTATGATGATTTAATCAATCCACGTTTTGCAGAACTCATCTCCTACATAACCAATGAAAACATTTTTATAGATGCTGCTTTTTATGGCGGTGGCATTCACCAAGGTAAAAAAGGAAGTTTTTTAGATATGCATGCTGATTTCAACTACCACCCTTTAAATGAAGATTGGTACCGAAACCTGAATCTGCTGATTTACATGAATAAAGACTGGAAAAAAGAATACAAAGGTGAATTAAAATTAGAAGATGGCAGAACTGGAGAAAAAACCGAAGTAGATATTCCTTTTAACAGATTAGTTATTATGCATTGTAGAAGTTATACATTACACGGTTATGATCCTATACAGTTTCCCGAAAACATGTTTAGAACTTCCATAGCAGCATATGCCTATACCTTGCATAAAAATCAATTAGAAGCTCCAAGAACAACCGTTTGGCATGTAAAGAAAGAAAATCCAATAAAATATTTTATATCTAAAATTTGGGTTCCTGCGGTGAAAATCAAAAGCTTAATCAGTAAAAGTAAAACAGCAGATCATTAAAGATATTCATTTTATCTATTTCTTTTTTGGATAATTGCCGATTAAAGTTATTTTTGCCACCCTATTCAGTAATGAATAGATGCCCAGATGGCGGAATTGGTAGACGCGCTGGTCTCAAACACCAGTGAGCTCAACCTCGTGCCGGTTCGACCCCGGCTCTGGGTACAAAAAAAGTCCTCAATTTATTGAGGACTTTTTTTATTTCTTTTGATGTCTAGTCCTGAAATAGCGATACACAAAATTTATCGTTATGGAAAAAGGAGAAAAAATCGTTTATGAAAAGCGTAGCCAAAAGGATTACTCAATGTCCTTTAAGTTAGGAGTAGTCAAAGAG
>CANHRW010000183.1 GCA_947462865.1 Bacteroidota bacterium
CCTGGTGTAGTAAAAAAAGTAGGACCATTTACCAACGTGGCTGAATTGTTTGCATTGGAAAGATTGGTAACATTGGTTCCTATACCGTTGTAAGATTTGGTATTTGAAAAATCATAGTCTACAACCAATGAGCTATTGCTTGCTGGAATTCTCATGCCTGGTAAAAAACCTTGTGCATGTAAATTCATTTGAACAAACTCAAACAAGCAGAGGAAGCATATTTTAAAAAAGAGCTTTGTCAATGAATTACCTGATATATACTTCTACTCTAGCTGTTCTGTTGATACCAGTTGCATTTTGGCAACAAGCAACATAATCACCTGCTGAATATGAACCCACTCTATCAGATGTAACACCTATTCCTCCAGTTACATCGTCTGATAGCATATTTCCATTGGGGTATAAGCCTCCGCCATTTTCATTCCATCCAAAACCCCATCTCGTTCTAGAGGCCAATCCAGTCCCACCGTCGTTTACGAAATTGAAACCATAAAAACGCACATCAGGTTGAGAACTAAAAATAGATCCTTTTCCTGCAAAATTATTGGCATCAGAGAAAAACAACCTGTTTACATTTGCCCAAAAATTAATGGGGGTAATTCTGATTCCATTGTTAAAATTTTTCTGTTGCCAAGTCCAACAATTGTATGTTGGTAAACTCAAACTACCTCCTACAGTATTGATATCTGGCCATAGGGCTAGTAAATCTCTGCCAGCAAAATAATTCATGGTATGGTATTTGGCATCTGCATCATTTCGGGTTAAATCTGTTGGGTTTAAGGTTGTCACAGATGTCCAATGTGAACTTGAATATTGAAATGTTGTTCCGCGTGTAGCCTTCATCATCATCATCCAACCACCACCATCAACTGCACTGTTCATGATACAATAAATTTGAGTTGGCCCCACATTGGGCAGGTTGATCCAGTAAACGCCATCGGTATTGGCACCAGTTTTGTTTTTAATGTACTCTGCACTAGGTGCTGCATAAGCGGCACTTGAACCATCCAATAATTTATCTATAGCAACTTCAGCGGCATGTTGGGTGAATATTTTTTTAAACCCGCCACTTTCTGTACCTGTTGTACTGGTATTTTTCCAATACAATTGAAGGCCCTCTTCACCACCACATTCTTGCATTCTTACCATAAATGGATAAGATTTTCCTGCAACCAAGCTGACTGTTGCTATATTGGTATTGCTATTTGAAATTGGATTAACAGCTATGCCATGGACACCATAGTAGGAGATTACAACCGAACCGTCAAAAGTAAAATCACAGGCATCATCTGCATTTAAACAGAAGGTGTAGTTTCCGGTTTCTAATGGCGTAAACAGCCCTCTTACCATGAATGAAAAATAATCACCATTGTTAGGGATTGCAATCCCTGATCCAGTTAATTTTGTATATAAACTCCAATCTAAAGGCAACATTGAATTGGTCTTACCTACAGTATGTAACCGAGTTGATGGAAAACTTGTATTAAACAATTTATCAAAATCGGTTTTATTTGAAATGATCGTAGGATAATCGGTTGTGGCTCCATTTCCACCATGGGTACTGTATACAAAATATTCTAATGAATAGCTTGTTGCCCTATTGCTAGCAGTAATTCCACTCAAGCCTACCTGAGCAACGCTTACAAGTGCCCAAAATATAAAAGCTGTACAAAATACAATTCTCATATTAATTACTCATTTCACCAGAAGTAATAAATACATTGCTTCCCATATGTAAAATTGAAACCATTGAATACTGACCTGCCGTTTTGGTGAAACCATTTCTGTTATTTATGGTAGTACTGCTGGCTGCAAATGTAATTTGACCTGTACCGTTTTGTACCACTGTACAGTTGAAACCTGCTGGCAAACCAGAAGGAATGGTAACCGTAACAGCAGATGAGTTAGTGAAATTTAAAATTTTACCATTATCGGCAGCAACCAAGGTGTAACTCACTGTTCTTGCATTGATGTTGGCCGCAAAACCTGATATAGTTGAAGTAGCCGAATTTCCTCCATTTAAACTCCCAGAAACAGTTGCACTTCCATTTACATCTAGTGTTGTTGCAGGTGATGACGTGCCAATTCCCACATTCCCTGTTGAATAAAAAATATTAGAACCAGAAGTTGTGAATTGACTTGAACGCGTATCTATATCTAACTTTTTCCATGCGGTTCCATTCCAGTAGTAAATGCCTGGCACTACATCTGCAACTGTTGCTGTGTTGTAAACTACCAAACCAATTGCCGGAGATGTAATAGGGCTTGCAGATTCGGTTGCTGTTAAACTTACCCTTGGTGGTAAAAATCCCTTATTGGTGGATTTCACCTCCAACATAGAAGATGCATCAGGTGTATTGGTGCCAATTCCAACTTGGGCATTCAAAGACACTGAAAAGAATACCAAGCAAATTAACGTATATAAAGTTTTCATTTTTAAGAGGTTACTATGGTTCAAATTTACAAATACTTAAATTTTGTTTTAACTCATTTTGAAATGAAAATATCCACCTCAACTTGTACTAGTCAAATTTTCTATTCAAGCCTTTGTAGTGCTTTACCAATAAATTAATGCCAAAGAGAAAGAGACAATATAAAAAATTGATTTTCAGTTCATTAAAAATACTAATTCGCTAAAACACATAAATACCTTGTTTCATTTTGGGTCAGATGCTCCAAAAATGTATCAATTTTGTTACTAACAATGCAGTTGTAATACCTAAAAGTATTGCAAATAATTTGGCTTTTGGAAAGGCATGCTTTTCGCTACTCTCAAACAATATAGTGGTAGAAATGTGTAAAAAAGTACCAATTACAAATGCCAATAAATAGTCGAATACCACACTTGGAATGTGTTTGTAGATAAACCCACTACTGATGGCCCCAAGTGGCGACATACAAGCATATAAACCCAAGCAGATTAAAATAGCTTTTGGACTAATTTTAATTCCTTTTAACAAGGTAACCATGGTAAATGTAGCAGGTATTTCATGTAAGAAAATACCAATAATCAAAGCCCAACCTGCTGTTTCAGATGGGTTAAAAGCGCCAAGCGGAATACCTTCCGTATACGAATGAAACCCCATGCTAATGAGAATACCTGTTGGTATAACTTTGTTCTTAAGGTGCTTGTTGAGGTGTAAATGTCCATGCTCAACGCCTTCAGAAAACCTTTCTAAAAACACCTGAAATAAAAATCCCAATAAAACGAACAAACCCTTATTGGCATCAAAACTTTGAAAGGCTTCTGGAATTAACTGGGTCAATGTAACAGATAGCAAATAGGCACCTGCAAATGACAAAAACAACTTCAATTGTTTTTCGTACATTAAGGTACTGTAAAATGCGATCATTCCGCCAATTAATGGCCCTAACATCAATATGATTAAACTGCCTCCCATTTGTTTTGAATGTATTTAAGGGTATAGTTACTAAAAGCCAGTCCAAATAAAACGCCACACAATCCGCCAATGAGGACATCGGCAGGATAATGCACACCAACATAAACCTGAGCAAACGCAATGCTACTTGCCCATACTAAAAACAAGGTCCAATAAACTTTACCAAGTTGAAGTACTTTGGAAAAGAAAACGGCAATGGCAAAATGATTGCAAGCATGAGCCGAAATAAAACTATATCCTCTGCAACTTTCAATTAAATGCCTCACCATGCCTTGTAATTCAGTTGCAGAACAAGGCCTGATTCTTTGAAAGGTATTCTTTACCAAATTTGCGCTGAATTGGTCTGAACAAAAAATCATTAAAGCAATAGCCAAGACAAACCAGATAGTTAGTTTCTTATACTTTCTAACTAAAAAATAGAAGAGTACCAAATAGAAAACATACCAAGTTTCTTGCATTCTTAAATATGGACACAACCAATCTAAAAAAGGATTGGCAAGCCTATTGTTGATGAATAGGAAAACTTGTCTGTCTATATGGAGGAATTGTTCAAGCATGTTTCTTTCCTGCTAAAATAATTAACCTTTCTGCGTTATTTTCATCAAAAGGAATTAAATTGTAGTTTCCCCAAGTTTGTTGAATTTCAAATCCTGTTTGTTGAAGCATGTGTATAAAATCAAACTGACTCAAGGCCTGCACTTTTTCTTGGTAATGGTAATTTTGACCTTTGTCCGTAAAACGAATGTCTTTGACAATGCTGTGGTCATGCAGTGTTTTTTCTAAGTGAAATTGTATGCCAGACAAGTGTTTCGTTTCTGAGGGCACTAAATTTTCAAGTACAGTTTTGCAATTGAAAAAGTCAATCAACAACAAACCATTGGGCTTTAGAGATTGGTGTATGCCTTCCAATACTTGAACATTTACCTCGAATGAATCAAAATAACCAAAACTGGTAAATA
>CANHRW010000184.1 GCA_947462865.1 Bacteroidota bacterium
ATAAACCAATTCGCCTAACTCTTTGCGTTTAGCCATGGGTTCACCATTGATCATGCTCTCGTTGAAAAAGCCAGAGCCACCAACAACTTCTCCATCAATTGGCACAGCGTCGCCTTCATTTACTTGAAGCAAATCTCCAACCCTGATATCACTAATTGGCACCACACTTACTATTTTACCAATGATTAATTTGGCTTCTTGCACTTGCAATTTACTAAGTAATGCAATGGATTGCGCTGCTTTTGAGACAGCCCTTTTTTCTAACAAATTGCCTAACAATACAAAACAAACAATACTTGCGCCAGTTTCATAAAACAAGTAATTGTGCATTTCAGGCATTCCTGCATAATAGATGGTTCCAAACAAACTGTAAAATAAGGCTGAAAAAGCGCCAGTGAAAATGAGCACATCCATATTGGGGTATGCATTTTTAAGACTTGCAAATGCACTTTTTCCAAAATGTAAAAAACCAATGGTATATACAGGTATAGCCAAAGCAAGCTGCACCCAAGGGTTGTGCAATACATGCCATGAGAAGAGCATGTGGGCCATTAACGGGATAGTAAAAAATAACGAAATCCAAAATTTGCGCTTCAGGTCTTTTAATACTGGGTCTGGTTTTGACTCATCGGCTCCAGATAATACTTTATATCCCAAATCTTCAATACTAGCAACAATTTGTTCGGCTTCTACTTCCTGTGGGTTATTGAACTGAACCTCTCCTGATGTATAGTCTACATAAACTTGTTCAAGTCCTTTTTTCTCGAGACTTTTTTGCACTCCTGTTGCGCAAGAGGTACAGGTCATACCCGAAACTTTTAACAAGGTCTTTTGTGAATCCATGATTCAAATTTAAGTTCTTTTTCAATGTTTATGGGCTTAAATTTCATTCATTCAAACTGATTTATAACAGGTATTTAACGAATTAATTTATATGATTAGAAAGGGTGTCAAAGCCCAATTGTTTGTTAGTTAAAATTGATATTTCATGCCATTCATATCTATACATCCCAACTCCGTAGGAGTTAAATGCTATTAACACAAAAAAGGCCTTTAAATGCAGTTAGGTGTAACAGATAAAAAAGTAAGATCCAAATGATATTGTATTGTATATGATTTTAAATTTCTTGTGGTAAGGATCATTTGATATGTGATTGAATCCAATTTCTAATTTCATCAAAACGCATAGTGCCCGTACTTGCTGAAATAACCATTTCATATTTTTCGTCTTGTTTTGCTTCAATATCATAAACACCCTCAAGGAGAATGAGTCTCATGAGTACATAAGCAGTTCTTTTATTACCGTCAATAAAAGGATGATTGATTAAAACACTTTCCAAAATTGCAGCTGCTTTTTCTGGTAAGCTTGGATATAACTCAGAATTGTCAAAGGTTGCATATGGCCTATTTATAGCTGACTCAAGCAAACACTGATCTCTAATACCTTTAATCCCTCCAAATTTATCAATTAGGATATCATGAATATTAAGAACTACTTTCAATTCAATCATTGAGCCAATTTTTCAAGTAGTTCTTTGTCTTCTGAAAGAATTTGACGTAAGTTATTTGAGAGTCTATGTTTATCCTCTGGCTGGTTTTTAAATTCTTTCAGAAAATCCAAAACATCTTGTAATACATTTTCAGGAACACTGTCAAGCGCTTTTTGAATTTCTGATTTTAATTGAGTTTTGGTCATATTCAAATATAATAAAATGTAATTATATTGATTTCATGTTTTCCATGAATGTTCTACCCCAATTGGGAACTTCAACAGTTCCGAAACCATTTTGTATTTAATAATTTGGTAATGTCTTTCGTAAAGGGTCTTGCTTAATTGTTCAATTATAAATCTTCAGTAATCAATTAACGGTATTTAATACCAACTCCGTAGGAGTTGAATACTATTAACCCTAAAAAAAAGCCATCACACTCCGTTAGGAGTGTAATATAATAGCAAAGCCTAATTGTATTTTAGAAAATTCTTGTATGAATGGTCTAATGTGAGTAGTTATTTGATGCTCATTTTTAATATCTGCTAATAAATTTTAAGACAAAGCACAAAAAAAAGGGAGCAGATTTACACCTACTCCCTTTTAACTTTTGGGTGGAATATGGGGCTCGAACCCACGACCTCCTGAACCACAATCAGGCGCTCTAACCAACTGAGCTAAAACCACCGTTTGTTGCTTTGACAAGTATTCCTATCAAAGGACTGCAAATGTAGAACAGGAATCAGATATTACAAAGTATTCCAGAATATTTTTTTAAGCTACTTGAAAGCGAAGCATTTACCCTAAGTTTTGGGCAACTTGATCCCAGTTTAATACATTCCAAAAAGCTGTTAAATAATCGGCTCTTTTGTTTTGGTATTTGAGGTAATAGGCATGCTCCCAAACATCTAAAGCCAAAACGGGTTTGCCTTTGTGTTCGGCAATATCCATTAAAGGGTTGTCTTGGTTGGCAGTGGTCACAATTTTAAGCGTACCCATTTGGTTAATTACCCAAACCCATCCTGATCCAAACAAGCCTGATCCAGCCTTTTCAAAATCTTTTTTAAATTGTTCCATTGAACCAAAACTGTTTTGAATGGCCAATTCTACAGCTGCTGAAGGCTTGGTATTGGTTTTCAATAATGTCCAAAAGAAAGAGTGGTTGTAATACCCTCCTCCATGGTTACGAATGGTATTTTTAACCGAATCTGGCAATGATTGAATCATTTTCAACAATGCTTCGAGCGGAATTTGTTTGAGTTGAGGCTCTTTTTCTAATGCTTCGTTGAGTTTATTGATGTATGCCTGATGGTGTTTGGTATGATGAATCTCCATTGTTTTGGCATCAATAAAAGGCTCTAGGGCATTGTAAGCATATCCCAAAGCAGGCAATTCGTACTTGCCATTAACTGCTTTTATTTCAAACATTGTAGGTTTTGGACTAAACGCAAAAGTTTGGATAGGATCAACCAAAGCCATGCCACTGAGCAAAGCTGTGGTTTTGATAAAATCTCTACGGTTGTTTACTTTTTTCATGGCTTATGCTTGTTTTGCCTCGGGCATGGTTTTAACCAATTGTATTTCGGCATATAATTTTACATCTTCTCCAATAAGCACTCCACCGGTTTCAAGTGGCGCATTCCAAGTCAATCCAAATTCTTTGCGGTTAATTTTTCCTTCTACAGAAAAACCTGCTTTTAGATTCCCCCAAGGGTCTTTGTGAATGCCTCCAAATTCTGCTTTTAAAGCAACAGGATGGGTAATGTTTTTGATTGTGAGCGCTCCATTGATTTGAAAATTGTGGTCATCTGTTTTAGAAACAGCAGTAGATTTAAAAATCATTTCAGGATGTGCTTCTGCATCAAAAAAATCGGCCGATAACAAATGTGCATCACGTTGTTCGTTTGAAGTGTCTATAGATTTCATTTGAATTGAAAAATCTACTTGAGCACCCGAAAAATCTTCTCCTGTTGTGTGCATATTCATATGAAACTGGTTAAAATTACCATTTACATTGGTCATCATTAAATGTTTTACCTTAAAGCCAATTTCACTGTGTGTAGGGTCTAATACCCATTGAATTTTTTCCATTTTATTGAGTTGTTTATTGAATTGTAATCATTGGAACTTCCATTAACAAAACGCTTGCTTTGGAATTGGATTTGACTTGAATGTTTGTAACATTTGTAATGCCCATGCCATCTCTTTTGTTTAACATTTGATCATTGACACTGATATCTCCCTCTAGAACAAATATATAAACCCCATTTTCTTTTACATGAAGCGTGTAGGTGGTTTGATAGTTTTCTTCAAAGTGACCCAAACTGAACCAAGCATTTTGGTGAATCCAAACACCATCATCGGTGGGGTTGGGAGAAAGAATTTGCTGAAAGCTGTTGTGAGCAGCGTTTTCATCCAATTGAATTTGATCGTACCTGGGCTTTACACCCATTTGATTGGGAATGACCCAAATCTGCAAAAAATGAACCGGCATTGTTTTGCTGGCATTGTATTCACTATGATGAATACCCGTTCCAGCACTCATGACTTGAATTTCTCCTGCCTTTATGATTTGTTGATTGCCCATGCTATCTTGATGCGCCAAACTACCAGACAATGGAATGGATATAATTTCCATATTCTGATGGGGATGGGTTCCAAAACCCATACCAGGTGCAACAGAGTCGTCATTTAAAACACGTAAAGCACCAAAATGAATACGTTCTGGATGAAAATAAGAAGCAAAACTAAATGTATGCTTAGAATCTAACCAGCCGTGATTGGCATGCCCCCTTGATG
>CANHRW010000185.1 GCA_947462865.1 Bacteroidota bacterium
AAATCGTTGCCATCAATGAAACCATCTTGGTTAATGTCTCCGCTGTATATTAGAAAAACACCATTGCCGTCATCCATTAAATTGTCTCCATAAGCTTGAGATGCAGCGCTTGTAAAATCGTAATTGCTGACCGATTGCATGAATACTGGATTTTTACTCCAAGTGTTGATGGCATTTTTATAGTTGACAGCTAAATAATAGGCCTTGTTTAAAACTGAAGGAGGTAAAATTGCATTGGCTATACCGTTTGTGTTCACAATTACTTTAGTGCTGTATACCGGATTTAAATTGGTTCCATTTGGATCATATAAATCAATTTGCACTGAATCTGTGATTGCAGTGTTTTGTGTCAGTGCAGCGTTGAATAATACAGAAGTCATGGTTTGATTACCTGTATACAATCCTTGAATAAATACTTTTAAATTGAGTGTAACATTGCAACCAATTTGAACGTAAACACTGTCTTTTAATGTAATGCCATTGATAGTTTTGGCTTCAATAAAGTACCATCCTGTAGCAGTTGCAACGAGTGCGCCATTTACCAATGCATCTGGATCATCTGGGTTAGAAGGCAATAAATTGGTTGTATTCAGTTGGGGCATTGGCGTATTCCATTTTACAGCTACAAATCCGTATCCAGGATCAAGTAAAATGCTATCAGATTGACAAGTTTGCGCAGTATCAGGTAATACAATTGAAGTGAAGAATTTTGTAATTTTAAGAGGGGCTGAAGTGTTGCTGTAACAATTGGCAATGCTTTTTGCCTGAAAAGTGTATGTACCTTCATCTGTTAAAGAGATGTTTGAGAAGGTATCTTGTTTAAACAATAGATTGTCTTTGTACCATGTGTATTGTGTGCCATTTGGGTTATTCATTTGAACCAATGCAGAACAGGTGTTGCATATAAAATTACTGCCAGATGTTAGTATGTAGCTATTGCTTGGATTCGCGTTTACAGTAATTTGTTGGGCCCTAGAGGAATCTGAACAGCCATATATAGATGTAATGATGCAAATGTATTTCCCATTTGCATTGCTGATGAAAGAATTACTTGAACCTACAATTGTATTGGTAATTGTTTCAATCCATTTGTAGTTGGCGTTGTTTTGGGCGTTTACACTTAATGTAATTGCAGATCCTTGGCAAAAGCTACTATCTCCTGATAATTGAACAGTAGGTTTACCCAATGAGCCAATGGTTACAAATGCACTATCTATTCCAATACAACCATTGTTGCCACTAACTTGAATTTTATACCAACCAGTTTGAGCGGCTGGAACCACAATTGAACCATTATTGTTTATGGTATTGGTATTTTGCCAACTACCAATGCTTCTGTATTGGGCTGCAACAAAAGTAAAACCAGATTGATAATTCAGATTGGTTGAAGTGGCACAGGTAAGCAATGAATCTGCACCATTGTTCATTTGAAATACACATGAACCAATGGTTTGAAAACTCCCAGTCAAAGGGTTTAATTTGTAAACATAATTTCCATTGGTACCATTGTATTCATAAATATCTACTGCATAATTGGTATTTAGGCTTAATCCATTTACAGTAACGGTATTACCTGTATCAGAATAGACAATAAAATTATTGTTGCCCGTAATTTGTCCCATACCAAAAACTGGTGACGACAAATAGTTTGTCAAATTAACAGGAGCAACCGCTGAGGAGGAAGCTTCTCTAACTACTACCAATCTTTGCTTGCCATTGCCAATTGTCCAGTTTAATGTAGCAAAGGTGTTGCCAATATTACTGATTTGTAAATTACTAGCATTCGCAGTCGGTTCTGAAATGGTAAAAATACGAGCATTGGGTCTACTGGTGCTACCTGAAGTTGTTACTGCGGTTCCAGAACATACTGTTGACACATTATCGGCAGTGTACCATCTAGATGTACCAGTTGGTAAACCTGTTGTTAGTGTGGTTAAGGTGCTACTTGCAGTTCCAGCATTGTTGTTATTAAAGCAAACCTCAACTATAATATTAGAGGTGCCATCCCAATAAAAAGGAACGTTCAGCGTATGCATATTCCAACCCAATTTAGCAGTAACAGTTGTACTTGTAAGAACTGGAGTAAAACCCGTTTGCCAAGCACTTGTTAAATCGGTTACTGTTGAGTTTTTCATGCCAATGGTAAATGCCGATAAATTACCACTTACCAATGTGCTGACATTGAAACCAAATTGAGTGATCATCCCTGCATTTAATCCCAACGCAGTTAACTCAGAAGCTCTATAGATAAGTTGGTGTTTGGCCCCACCAAAAAAGCTGCCGTAAGGTGCAGGATATGTGGTTCCTGTGTTTGATCCTGTTCCAGTACCCAAAGTAGCAAATAGACCTGCCCCTGGATCATCAATGGTGAAATTTGTGGTATTGATTGCGAAAAAGATATTGCCAATGGCTTCTATTTTTATTCTTGCCGTTTGTGAAGTTAAATCAGGAACTGCAATAGTTTCCGAGCCATCGTTAGAAGTACTGTTTGCCAATACATGAGGGAAAGTGATACCACCATCTGTAGAAAGTAAAATTTTAACATTGGCACAATTAATTGGGCTCACATTGCTTGAAGCCAAATTCCAAGTAATGGTTTGGGTTGTTTTTTTACCCCAAAAGGCAGGATTACTTGTAATAGAAAATGGACCCGTAGATGCAACTGTCACTGTCACGTTACTGGGGTTATAGTATACACCTCCGCAATTGCTTCTATTGTCTCTAACGGTTAATCTAAAATTTAATGTTTGAGCTGCTGTAGAAAGAATTTCACCAACCGGAACTGTGTTGTTTATTAGTGCATTGTATTGAGGAATGGTTCTACTTGGGCTGCTATTTGGGTTGTATGTTCTAAAACGCGGTCCAGGACTTGGTGGAGAATTAGGGGCTGCAGCTGTTCCCAAATTCATTTGTTCCCAACAATAAGTCAATGCATCATTGTCGGGATCACTGCCTGATCCAGTTAAGGTAAAAGGTGTTCCAAATGGAATGGTAAATGCAGTTGTGCCAACACTGCAGGTTGGTATTTGGTTATTTGATGCTGAACTTACAGCGCAAGCAGAAGCAGAACCTGTAGTGATGTTAGTGATAATTTCATCAAAATTGATGGTGTGAAAATAAGGATCGCTGTTAGATTGTAAATTTTGTCCTGAACAAATGCCGGCATATGCCATAATGGTGCTACCACTTCCAGGTTCATAGGCTGTTGACGCATTTCTATTTGAACCAGAGCAACTGCCTGTAGTACCATTAAAAGTATGATTACCTCCAAATTGGTGACCAATTTCATGGGCTACATAATCAATGTCAAATGCATCATTTACTGGCGATGAAGAACCTGTAACACCTCCTGCTTTGTTTGAAGTACATACAGAAGCTAGATATGCCACACCACCGCCTCCGGTACTATATACATGCCCTATGTCGTAATTGGCCGACCCTATAATTGTGTTCACATTGTTGATGTTTTCTGACAACATGGAAGACCCACTGGAATTGGTATAAGGGTCAGCAGATGTGGTATAGATTAAACTGGATGTATTAGAAACCAATGTGAGCGAAATGCCCAGTTCGGTTCTGTAGACACCAACAACTCGATTAACAGATGTTACCATTGCTGATAAAGCCAAAGCTACTGTACCTCCTTGAAAAGTTGTGTACTCAAATGTTGCGGCTAGAGCTAATCTGTATGTTTTAAGCGTTAAACCATTGCTTCTGTTTTGTGAGAGATTACCTGTTGGGGTATTGGTTTGATTGGGTGAAATGGTAGTATGCTGTTTATTAGGTGCTGATTGGGTATCTGTAGCTTTTAAAACACCTTCTTCAAAAAATTTAGCCTTTGCTTTTAAATCATTTTTGAAATAACTAATGTAAAACCGAGTATTCCCATTTGCATAGGGGTCAATAAATACTGCTCCATTAGGTGATAAAATCATGGCATGAAAACCTTTTAAAGTGATGTCTAAGTGAACATTTTCAGATGGGTCGTCAATACCTTGTCCTCTCCAAGTATCTATTTCAGGAAATTGCATAGCTAAGTCAGGAGCCATTACAGAAGAATGGTAAACTTGAAACTGCTTTAAAGTGCCATCAGGCATTGGAATTTCTATAACAATACCATTACGAGTACCCGTACTTTCTTCAGGGGCACTGTTTAATTTTTGTTTGATTGTTGCTAATTCAAGCTCAAATACACTGTATTTTTCTGGTACTATCCATCTATCAGTTTCATTGATGCCAGTTGGATCGTTTACTTTTTTCCAAATTAAAGATTGCGCCTG
>CANHRW010000186.1 GCA_947462865.1 Bacteroidota bacterium
GTTTGGTAAAACTTTCTCCTGGCATTGGTGAAGCGGGAATACCCCCTGCTAACAATAAACTGGGTACGACCCAATAAGAACGTTCAAATGGTATAATCATGGGCTAAAAATTTGTTTGTTGGGAAATGTATTTGGTAAAACCAGAAAATTTGAATTGGGACGAAGTAGTAATTAGGAACTCGCTTTAAGGGTCTGATTTTTTGCCTGAACCGGCATCAAAAACCACAATAATAGCAATGATATAAATGAGTCCTAAAATGATTGCCCATATAATCTTCAATAGAAGCTTAACTGAAAAAGACAAAAAAGTTGGCAAGAAATAAAGATTGAGGCTATCAATCTTCTCCTTACCTGATTCATAAAATGAAACAAGCAAAAGCAAAAAGAGAAACAATACAAGGAGTTGTATGAAAATCAATATCATTTTAATAATTTTGTTAGGTTGTTAAAAATGGATAGAATGGCGTATCAAAAGATGTCAAAGAACGGTGGCGCTGGAACTGCTCTAGAGTTCAGTTCCAAGGGAATGCAAAGTTAAAACCAACAATTGCAGGTTTTCTGCAAAAACACTCATATGGACTAGCCTAATTATATAAAACCCTGTTTTTCAACAATAAAACCATTCAATTCAAATGCCACTAACAAAGAATAAAGCAATTAGATTCAATCTTTTAGATTCGTTTTTAAGAGATATAAACGGTTACACATTAGAAGAATTAGAAACAAAAATTAACCAAAATCTTGATTCTAATCAGATTAAACAAAGAACACTTCGTGAAGATTTAAAAGAAATAGGTGGATTGATTGAAATAGTAAAAGATAGAAACAGAAGATATAAGTACAAAGATCCTCTCGAAAGTTTTTTCTATGATACTATTGACCCTAGAATAATTGAGTCAATTCAACAATTGTATCATTTCTTCCCACTTGCAAAAAATTCAGAATTGTATGAAAAATTAGGTATAGAACTCCAAGATTTTATAAGAGCTGAACTCATACAAAATCAACAAGAGGGCCAAACTACAAGTTTTATTCAATTTGGAAATGCAGTATTAAGCAATGACAATCAATGGATTAAACAAATTTATGACGCTATTTTAAATAAGCAAACTTTAGAAATTTACTACAGATCCATTAACAAACTTCCAATAAAAATTACCATTTGCCCTTATTTATTGAAAGAATTCGACAATGAATGGTTTGTAATTGCTTATTCCTTTGGAAATATAGATGACAACCAAACCACCAATGTATTTAAACTAAAAAGAATTGAACGTATTGCTCACAGTGAACAAGAATATCAAATTGACCCTAAGTTCAATCCTGAAACATATTTTAACCATTGTGTTGGCAGATACCATGTTCACAATAAGGAACCAGAAATCATTACATTAAGAGCCCACCAAAAGCTAAGAGCGCTTCTGATTGAAAAACCCTTCCATCAATCCATGGAAATCATAGATGACAATGCAAATGGAGAATTCATGGATTTCAAGATAAAAGTTTATGATAATAGGGAACTCCTTTTAAAAATCATTAGTTACGGTAAACACCTTGAAGTATTGGAACCTCAATCATTGAGAAAGAAGATTTTTAATGAACTTCATCACATAGTAGAATTTTATATGGACCTAGAAAATTAATTTCTAGCAATATCCGTAATTCGCAATTTTTGTGCACCCAAAGGGAGTCGAACCCCTATCTTCAGAACCGGAATCTGAAATTTTATCCATTAAACTATGGGTGCAGTTCTGCGAATATAAACATGCAGGATTATCAATCATAATAAGTTCATAAATGGGCACAAAAAAGGGCGTTCAATTTGAACGCCCCTTTTGCTATTGTCAAATATGCTTATTGTTTAATCAATGATTGGTAAACGCTGCGGTCTCCAATTTGCACTTTTAGGATGTATGATCCTGAAGCTCCAAAATAAGAATCATCTAACTTAAAGCTGTGCGAACCAGTCAACAATTTACCTAGGTCGGCAGATTTTACAGTTCTACCTAACATATCTGTAACTGCAATTTTTACATTTTCAGTTTGTTTCAATTCAAAATTCAAACCGGTAAAATGCTCAAATGGATTTGGATAAGTAGTTAAGTTAAAATGAGAAGCCAAGTTTTCTTGCATACCAACTCTACAGTCAGTATAAACAGTAAACTGTTTGCTGATGGTACAACCACTTGCATCTTCAATGGTTACAGATGCCTTAAAAGTACCTCTATCGTTGTAAGTGAAAGTAGGTTGTGGCTGTTTAGAAGTTGAACTATCTGCATCACCAAATTTCCAAAGGTAACTTACTGCATCGTTGATATTGGTATTGAACTTAATGCGTGGACTGAAATCGCAATAAGGATACAATCTTGCATCAACATATTGAGTATCTACCACAATAGAAGGTACATTGGTAACGGTTACTGGAGTTATTTTAGTGTCTGTACAACCACCATCAATTGCAGTAACAACCAATTTCAAATCATAGTTTCCAGGGGTGGTATAAATGTATGAACCAGCATTACAAACCCCAGATGTATCTCCAGTTCCAAAAGACCATTTACAAGTATAAGCAGTGTTGTCAATGGTGTAAGAGTTGTTGAAAATCTTCACCTCATTGTTTACACATGCAGGGTTTGGCGTTGCATTGAAACTTGCAACAGGTTTGTAATTCACAAAGATATCTCTGCTGATAGAATCTTTACATCCGTTAATGATGTCTGTGGCTCTAAGTGTTACTGTTTTAGGACCTGTTGATGAGAAAACTTTACTTGGATTAAATTGGTCTGAAGTAGTGTTGTCTCCAAAATCCCATAAGTATTCTAAGTTCTGAGCACCAGCGCTAAAAGTTGTTGTATTCTTAATATTGATTTGGTCGTCTTTACATGCATTTGAAGTAGTAAAGTTTACCATAGGCATATCATTTACCGTTATGGTTTTGGTAACTGAATCAGAACAACCAAAATTAGAGAAAGCTCTTAAAGTTACATTGTATGTTCCGGTTGCTGGGTATTTGTAATTAGGCAACGCGCCCAATCCTGTTTGTCCATTGCCCCAATTCCAAGCATAACCAATTGCTCCAGATTCAATTGAACTGTTATTTGTAATAGGCACTTCGGTATTGAAACAATGTTCTTTGGTTGTAAACTTAGCTGTTGGTTTTGCAAATACATAAATACTCCTTGTATCGGTATTGGTACAACCGCTGGTATTGGTGACAGTTAAAGCTATTTGATAAGTTGTATCATATTTTGCAAAACTATATCTAGGTGTTGTTCTGATGTCTTTCTTAGCTCCAGGGAATGTCCACTCATAGCTAGTTCCAGGCAACTGATTGGCTACACTAAACAAGGTTGAATCATTGCTACACGGAGTAGCATGTGTAAATTGTGCAATTGGCGAAGGCAACACTGTTACTGTTCTTTCTTTAACAGAAACCAAACCATACCTATCCGTTACAAACAATTTTACAGTGTATACAGAATCTCTTGCATAGGTCTTTTTAGGATTGATACCTATTGAGCTTGTATTGTCTCCAAATTGCCATGCAAAAGTGAATGGGAAATTAATCACTGGTCTGATAGATGGTTCAGCTGAGAACTGCAATGAAGACAAAGCACATTTGTTGCCATTAGGTGTAATAACGAAATCTGCTATAGGAGGCGTAGCAACCCTAAATGCCCTAGTGATAACCGAATCGCAATAAGATTCTAATAACCTATAAGTTAACTTCAATCTGTAGGTAGTGTCTAACATATTGGCTTTGGTAAATATTCTAATAAAGCCTGGGCCATTGAAACCAGGAGCTATTGTTTGGAAATCATTAAATACAGTAGGAACAAATGCTGTTGCATTAGAACCTTCAACAATGACTACCCACTTTGTTCCATAATCTTCATTGGTTAGGTTTGATGGCGGCACAATTTGATAAGTTAATGTATCGCCAACTTTTGAACCATCAGGAGCTGAAGTAGTTCCTGCATTGTAAACCCCACTAAAAGGCTTTCCTGCAACCAAGAATGGTCCATTGTAAAATCTGTTAATCAAAACCATTACAGAATCAGGTAAGGTATTGCTACAAGTAGTGGTACCTGTTGTAAACAAACCATTTGATGTTGAAATATTGTTATAAGCAACAACTGATGCCATTAAAGTGTCAACATTTGGTGACTTGAACTTGATAAACAAATTAGATCCATTTCCTGGCTCTAAAGCAATTGCCGTATTGTTTGACAAGTCAAACACCGCGTA
>CANHRW010000187.1 GCA_947462865.1 Bacteroidota bacterium
CCTGGTCCGGTTATTGCACTCAGGGCTGATATCGATGGCTTACCGGTGAAAGAACGCGTTGATGTACCCTACAAATCCACTGTAACTGCTGATTACATGGGCACTCCGGTAAGTGTCATGCATGCATGCGGACATGATACACACACCTCCATTTTGATGGGCACAGCAGAAGTACTTGCCGGCATGAAAAAAGACATAGCAGGAACTGTAAAATTCTTCTTCCAGCCTGCTGAAGAAGGTCCACCCGCTGATGAAGAAGGCGGTGCACCACTCATGATCAAAGAAGGGGTGATGGATAACCCTAAGGTTGATGCCGTATTCGGACTCCATATCTCATCCTCGCTCGAAATTGGAGAGATCAAATACAAAAGTGGTTCCATGATGGCATCGTCTGATTGGTTCACCATCAAAGTGAAAGGCAAGCAGACACATGGATCTACACCGTGGACAGGTATCGATCCGATTGTAGTAGGTACACAGATCATCAATAACCTGCAGACGATTGTCAGCCGCCAACAGGACCTCACCGTAGCCCCTGTGGTGATAACAGTTGGTAAATTCCACAGTGGCGTGCGTGCAAACATCATACCCGAGGTGGCAGAACTGGAAGGAACCATCAGAACGCTCGACAGTAAAATGCAGAAAGATGTGCACCAGAAAATCCGCCAGGTTGCTCAAAACGTAGCTGAAGCCTGGGGTGCTGAAGTGGATGTATTCATCGATACCAAAACATTGGTTACATATAACGATCCTGCACTCGTTGCTGCCATGGTTCCATCATTGGAGAAAG
This sequence comes from Bacteroidota bacterium, assembly GCA_947462865.1. Classification (GTDB taxonomy): domain Bacteria; phylum Bacteroidota; class Bacteroidia; order UKL13-3; family UKL13-3; genus CAISCU01. The sequence goes on from CANHRW010000187.1 coordinate 791, forward strand.
CGGCTGGTAAAAGTCATGTTACACCCGGTATCTGGACTACCGGCGCCGAGGATTTCTCATTTTTTGGTGAGAAAGCTCCAGCATTTTTCTTCAACCTGGGTGGTATGCCCAAAGGCACTGATCCTGCCAAGGCAGCCCCGCACCATACACCAGATTTCTACTTAGACGACAGTATGCTGGATGTGGGTGTGAAGGCTTTCTGTAATATTGTTTTTGATTATCCGGGGGTAAAGAAATAAGAGGCATGAGGAATAAAGGCAAGTTGAAAGAATTAAGTTGAGAGAAAAAATATTCTTGTGAAATCGACAATCCCAACACTCAACTAATTTCTCTCAACTCATGTATTTCAAGGCTGGGCACGAGGCACGAGTTTAATTGCTGTAGGCAAAGTAATTAATCTTGTCTTCAAACCTAAGATAACGAAGCGGTTGCCCCGCAAAATAAATATCAACACTTGAAGCAAATAAAAATCCCCATCTCTTTTGAAGATGGGGATTTTTATGCATAGAGGCCAATTACAATTTCACAATTTTTGTTGTTGACACATATGATCCTTGTGTTGCAATCAATATATAGGTTGATGCTGCCAGATCATAGCCAAGCATTATGGATTCGTTTGGCTTTACTTTGGCGGATTTGATAATCCTACCACGTGTATCAGTAATCAACACATCAATCAACTCATTACCAGGTGCAGTCACATAGACATTGAATGCCAGAGGTGAAGGATTTGGAGAAGCGTTGACCTTGAATACAATACCACCCTCTACTTGTGTTTTTGACGGATTGATTGTAGTCAAGACAGAAGTTGAAGCATTCACCGTTAGCTTCGCACTGCTCGATGTGACAGGTCTTCCACATATACTGCTTGATACAATACAGCGGTAGAGGTATCCATTCATCAAGAGGGTTGCTTTGGTAATGTTCAAATTCATTGTTGTTGCTCCAGCATATATACTGTTATTGACAATATTGCTCCAACGACCTCCACTGTTTGTACTCACTTGCCATTGATACGTGATGCCAAGACCTGTTGCATTTACTCCAAGAGAGGTATTGCCTCCATTGTTAATAGCAACTGGAGCAGGCTGTATGCGGATGGCAAGGGAAGGGTTTACCGTTAATGAAACCGTTTTGGTTGAACTTCCATTGCTGTTTGTTGCCTTAATGGTAAACGTAGTGACTTGTGCAGTGCTGGTGTTATTGGTAAATATTCCACTGATGGATTGTCCAGACCCCGATGAAGCAGATATACCATTAACATTCAACGCATTGTCTCTGGTCCAACTATAAGTAGTACCTACTTTATTGTTGATGTCTGAGAATACGATTGGCGTTATGGAAGATCCACTGCAGATGGTTTGGGACAATGGTGTTACAGACAACAAAGGAGCCGCCGCATTCCCAGCAGTTATTTCTTTTAAAGAAACTCCGATAAGTGCATTGTTAAATACAACATTGTCCGCTGAAATAGAGCTGCTGTTGTTATTTAACGACCATGTTGTACCATTGTGTACCAGCAGTTTTAAGCCACTTGGGGTAAGTCCATTTAACTCAATGTTGTTATAGTACATTTTTAACGCCCCACTGAAAGAAGGAGCGGTGGCACTGAATTGATATACACTGTTAATGTAACTCAATGAAGGGCTGGTGCTTGCTACATTGCTTTTGCTGAGCGTAATGTTGCTCAAGCTATACAAAGCGGATGGAGTGAGCTCTAAGCCATCGGCAGATACTGTTGTACCTGCTCCGATGCTAAACTCTGTGCCTACACCTGCCGATAGTATTTGTGCTTGCAATACAGCGCTATAAAGCCAGGCTGCAAAAAGCAGAAAGCAGATTTTTAATTTGTTCATTTTAACATTATTATTCCTACTTGGGATCATTAATCCTAAGAAACAGAGAATTAAAAAATGATTCTTATTGAAAACAATTGCAGAGTTTTTCTATTTCTTGTTAATCAATTGTTTTACTAATTCTTTTAATTCTTCAATTTCTTTTTGTTGCTCTTGAATTGCCTTAGCCAAAACTGGAATGATAGAGTTATAATCAACTGATAATAGTTTATCTGCATCAGTACCTTCCTTTACGATGAAAGGAAGAATTTTTTGAATTTCCTGAGCTATAAATCCATTTTCGGTTTTAGCATACTCCTTTGAGTTTGGGGTATTCTTTTTATCATAATGAACAGGATTTAACTTCATTATAGTTTCAATTGCATTAGAAATAGGAACAATATTTGTTTTCAATCGCTTATCCGAAGTTAATGCAGTACCATTGGAATAAACAGTACCACTTGTTTCCACTCTCGTAATACTACCATTGCCCAAGCTAACCATATTGCTAGCACTAATTCTAGATTCAAATCCAATTGCAGTGGAATTACTATAATTACCACTACCGCTATAAACATTCGCATCATACCCGATTGCGGTATTGTTTGAACCAGTACTATTTTGAGACAATGCCCATTTACCAATTGCAGTATTTTTTTCACCACTGGAATTGCTTCCCAAAGATTCGTAACCTACTGCGGTATTGTAATTTCCATTGGTATTATTAATTAGACCTCTAAATCCAAGAGCAGTATTGTCTGATCCTGTTTGATTATTAAAAAGTGATTCAAATCCGTTTGATGTATTTTGAACCCCACTTGTATTATACCTTAAGGCGTTCCCACCAGTAGCTGTGTTGTAATAGCCATTAGTATTATTTGCCAAGGCTGAGTTACCCAATGCAGTATTCGTTTGTTGGCCACCACTACCAATTCCTATCGATACATTGTAAACAGATAAATTATAATTTCCCAAATCAACAGCCTGAGTAGCACCACTGTAAGGAACACCACTCGAGCCAGAAGTCACAGACCCATCCGCCATTAAAAATTGAGAAGATGTACCTGAAGGTGTTTTAAAACCAGAAGCTGTAACTTTTCCTGAAGTTTTTACATCAGTTATGCCCCCATTACCTAACTGAATGGTATTGCTTGCATCTACATATGCTCCATGACCTAAAGCAACTGAATTGTCAACTGATCCACCGCCAGCGCTTGAATTTTTTCCAATAAAAACACTGTTAGTTAAATTATCAGCAATGCCACCTCTGTGACCTGCCCAAGATCCTAATGCAACATTACCAGCCCCTTTTTCAGCATGTAAAGCACCAGTTCCAATAGCAATAATGTCGCTTGAAAAATCATTGTAGTAATTAGCTCCACTTCCAATAACAACATTATTACTACCAGAATTATTACTTTTAGCTGCATCACGTCCAAATGCTATATTATTAGTACCTGATTGATTGCTTACTAAAGCATTATTACCAAAAGCCACATTAGTGATATCATTAAAACCTCCATGACCAAGATCGAGATCTTTAATTTTGATGTCGTTAGTAAAAGTTTTAGAACCAGAAATTGATTGATTGTTGGTTAAATCTACATAATTGCCGCC
>CANHRW010000188.1 GCA_947462865.1 Bacteroidota bacterium
CCTTCGGAAGCTGTCGTTCGCAAGCAAGTTTGGATGGGTAAGTAACGCTTCCTTCGGAAGCTATTGATTGAAAGACAGCGCTTCCTTCGGAAGCTTTCATCCTCTAGCAATTTTTGTTTGGTGATACCGCTTCCTTCGGAAGCTGTCGTTCGCAAGCAAGTTTGGATGGGTAAGTAACGCTTCCTTCGGAAGCTATTGATTGAAAGACAGCGCTTCCTTCGGAAGCTTTCATCCTCTAGCATTTTCTGTTTGGGGATGCCGCTTCCTTCGGAAGCTGGTATTGTTGAATGGGATTAGCGCTCTGCGAGCGCTGATCCCAAGGGGAGGCTTCAAACAAGTAAAGTCAGCAGCTGCGCTGCTTGATTTTTTTGTGCCCCAAATTTTACTCAAGCAAGCTTGGTAAAATTTGGGGTACAAAAAAACCTGCAATTTCTTGCAGGCTTTACTTGTTTGGCGGAGAGAGCGGGATTCGAACCCGCGATACACCTTGACAGCGTATGACGGTTTAGCAAACCGTTGGTTTCAGCCTCTCACCCATCTCTCCGTGGGCTGAAATTTAAGGAAGGCAAATCTAAAGATGTTAGGGCTAAACTCCATACTTTTTTTTATTTTTTTTACACTGCCTATATTTTCGTGGCGGTTAATTTGCTAAGGACTTAGTTATTAGCTTATTAAATAAATTAAAATTGATTTTTCATTAAATTTTCAAAAAATCATACTGAATACCTGCTTTTAGCTGTTAATTAGTATGATAATTTACCCTTATGAACAAAGAAATTCATCAAAACTATAAACTCCGCGACTTAAAAGTATTTTCATCAACCGAATGGTTGGCAAACAATGAGAAGAAATATAGAACTGTATATGATGAATCTGAATGTGGCTTTATTTATTGTGAATGGTCGTTTTTCAACAAACTATTTGACGAAAAAGAATGGTCAATTACAGTTTCTTTGAAATGTGTCAATATTGGAAATGGCAATGAAATTTGCAAATTACAAGTTGTAAAGCCTATTCAAAAAGACGAGAATATTGTTTATATAAGGGAAGGATGGGGCGTTAAGTTTCCGGGTAAATTTTGGGAGAAAGGCGCCTATAGATGGGAAGCTTGGGTAGAAGGCACCCTTGTTGCCGAAAAAATATTTTACATCCTAGACCTAGGTATTGTTTCAGATACAGTCAATCCATATTTTGAAGTAAACAGCATAAAGCTTTACGAAGGCCCGGGAAAAAACCTGTTACACTCTGAAAGAGTGTATTTGTATGGATTTGATGGCAAACAAACCCGCTATGTTTGGTTAGAGTTGATGACCACCAATAACATTCAGTCCGCAAATGCCTGGCCATTGGAAATTCAATACTTTTTTATGACTAAAACTGGTCAGTTGAAAGGTGTTGTTGAAAGCTTGTTGTTTGTAGATCCTGAACAAAAAAATATAGAATTGAATGCTGGTTGGGGCAGCGATTCTTTAGGAACATGGGCAGCAGACCATTACAATATTATGGTTGTATTCATGGACCATGTTATTGCAGTAGTTCCTTTTGAAATTGGAACTGATTTTGTACGAGAAGAGCAACCTAAAATTACAACTGAAAAGCCTAAAGAAATTGAAGTAGTAAAAGTAGCGCAAACACCCAAAAGTATTGAAGATGTTCTTTTAGAATTGGACGCATTAATTGGACTAGATGGAATTAAAAAGAAAATCAGAGAGTATACTACGTATTTAAATTTCATTCAACTCAGGCAAGAAAAAGGATTCAAGGATGCAGAAAAAATTCAGCTTCACGCAGTATTTACTGGAAATCCTGGCACAGGTAAAACAACAGTTGCTAAAATGTTAGGAATGATCTACAAACAACTGGGACTACTTTCTAAAGGCCATGTGATTGAAGCAGACAGGAGCGATTTGGTAGCAGAATTTATTGGCCAAACAGCTCCAAAAACAAAAGAAATCATCAAAAAGGCCAAAGGAGGTATTTTGTTGGTAGATGAAGCATATGCATTGGCAAGAAAAAATGATGACTCAAAAGATTTTGGTAAAGAAGCCATTGAAATACTTCTAAAAGAAATGAGCGATGGTGATGGAGATATTGCCATTATTGTGGCAGGATATCCGAATGAGATGGAAGATTTCATGGGATCGAACCCTGGTTTAAAATCGCGATTTACCATGTTTTATGAGTTCCCAGATTATACCCCTCAAGAATTAATGGAGATTGCCATTTACAGTGCCATAAAAAGAGGTGTCATTTTTTCAGATAACGCCGCACAATGCTTAAATAAAAAATTAGTTGATGCTTACAGAAATAGAGACAAAATGTTTGGTAATGCCCGATATGTGAATTCGCTTATTGATGAAAGTAAGATGAACATGGGATTGCGCATTATGCAAACCAAAGACCCTAAATCTCTTACTAAATTAGAAATTTCTACCATTGAGGAAATTGATATAGAAAAAATATTCAAACGCAATACGCCCAGTATTGCAGAAATTCCTATAGACGAGGAACTGCTGAAACAAGCACTCAATACCTTGCACCACATGATTGGGTTAAGCAATGTAAAAACTGAAATAGACGAGCTGGTAAAACTGGTTCGTTTTTACAGAGAAATTGGCAAAGATGTACGGCAAAGTTTTTCGTTACATGCTGTATTTACAGGAAACCCAGGAACTGGTAAAACAACAGTTGCTAGAATACTTGCACAAATTTATAAGGCCTTAGGTATTTTAGAAAGAGGAAATTTGGTAGAGTGTGACCGTCAATCATTGGTAGGTGGTTTTGTTGGGCAGACTGCCATCAAAACCACTGAGGTTTTACAAAAAGCCATGGGTGGTGTTTTGTTTATAGATGAAGCATATGCCTTGAGTGAAGGTGGTGAAAATGATTACGGTAAAGAAGCGGTAGAAACTATTTTGAAAAAAATGGAAGACAGCAGAGGTCAACTCATTGTTATCGTAGCCGGTTACACGAGCAACATGAAGCATTTCTTAGAATCTAACCCAGGACTAAAATCAAGGTTCGACAGAGAATTACACTTTGATGATTACGATGCAACTCAACTCAATGAAATTGGGTTAAAAATGTTGTCTGGAAATGCAATAGTTCCTAATGAAGAAGCTGCTAATCATTTAAAAAGTTATTTTGAAAACATATATACCCAAAGAGATTCTTTTTTCGGAAATGCACGAACTGTTAGAAAAATTATTGAAGAGGCCATTAAAAATCAACATTTAAGATTGGCAAAAACAGATCCAGAAAACAGAACAATGGAAATGATTGGCACACTTACATTGGAAGATGTATTAGAATTTACATTGATTCAAGAAGTTTCTGTAAACAAGAAAACCATTGGATTTAAACAATCCTAATAGGAACAAAAAGTACTAATTACTCTTAATTTTTTCATTAAAGTTTCTAAATCAACACTTAAAATTCTACTTCTCAATAAGCGCAATAGCACTATTTATAAGCTTATGCTCAAATTTATAAACTACCTGCTTCATTTTAGGTGTTAAAATAAAGGGTGGTTTTGATAAATTCGTAGAAAGCTGAGTAAATGAGTAAAGATCCTGTTGCACACATTTTGCTAGTTGAGGACGAGAAAACCCTTGCTGCTCTTTTAAAAGAGAGTTTAAAACTAGAAGGTTTTACAAGCAAGTATTGTAAAGACGGGTTAGAAGCTTGGGATGTTTTCAAAACAGAAAAATTTGACCTCTGTTTGTTAGATGTAAACATGCCCAAAATGAATGGTATAGAACTTGGCAAACTTATCAGAGAGAAGGACGCCTATGTGCCCATTTTGTTTCTGACAGCTAACTCCCAAGAAGAAGATGTCTTAAAGGGATTTGAAGTTGGAGCCGATGATTACATGACCAAACCTTTTAGCTTGAAAGAACTGAATATGCGTATTCGAGTGCTTTTAAAAAGGAGTCAAACTCAACGAGATTTCATTGCAAATACTCCTCCCGAACTTTTTCACCTAGGCAATTTAATGATTGACTTGTCTAATCAAATTGTAAAACATGGCGAAGAAGAGAAAAAAATCAGCAAAACAGAAGCCGAATTACTCAAGCTATTTATGCAACACAAAAATCAAGTATTGACCCGCAATACAATCCTTCTAAACATATGGGGCAGAGACGATTTCTACACAGCCCGAAACTTAGATGTATACATTAACAAATTAAGAAAGCTGATTAAAACAACAGA
>CANHRW010000189.1 GCA_947462865.1 Bacteroidota bacterium
CAAATGCTGGAGGATCTAGTACAATTACATCATAAAAATCAGTTGGCGCTTGTTTTAAATAGTCAAATACATCGGCTACAAAACTTTCATGTTTGTTTGCATGTCCGCACAACAAAACGTTTTCATCGCAAAGCGAAATGGCGTCTTTTGAACTGTCAACAGAATGTACCAATTTGGCTCCAGCTTCTAATGCATAAATACTGAAACCTCCAGAGTAAGAAAAAGTATTCAATACCGTTTTATGGGCTGCATGATTTGCCAATATCTGTCTGTTTTTTCGTTGGTCAATAAAAAAACCAGTTTTTTGACCTGTTTCGACATTGATGCTGAATTTATTGCCATTTTCTAAAACTGTAACTGGCATTTCTTTAGCTTGGTATACCCATGTTGATCCTGATTCAACTTGCTCCAAAAGTTGGGTGCTTTGTTTTGTTTTGAGATAAATGTACTCAAATCCCATTTCTTTAAAAATAGGATACAAAATAGCAGACAAACGCTCTGTACCTTTAATGAGTAATTGTAATACCAATACATCGGCATATACATCTGCAATAATTCCTGGAAAAAAATCACCTTCCGCATGCAATAAGCGGTAACAAGTTGTTGTATTTGAATCAATGAGTCTTTTTCTCAACTCAAATGCATTGTTTAATTTTTGCCTCCAATATGGAATATCTATAGCAATGGGTTCATTGGTAAATTCAAAGATGCGACACACAATTTGAGATTGAGTTGAAAAAAAACCATATGCCAATAACTCATTATGATTGGTTTGAATCATTACAATTTCACCATTTTCAGCATTGGGTAATTGCTTTACAGCCCCAGAAAACAACCAAGGATGTCTGTTAATGAGTGAACGCTCTCTACCGCTCTTTAAAATTATTTTCTTGAATTCCATTTGTGCAGCAAATATAATGGTAGTTGAGGCAAAAGCTGTTGCTGCAATTTGAAGAATTTATAGGCATATTTCATGGGCATCTATTTTTTTACTTAATTGCGTATGCATGAAAGCCTGGTTCACATACTGTTTTTTACTAAATGCAATCCTTTGCGGTATGGCAGTAAATGCACAAAACAACTATCAAAAACCTGTTGTTTATATGATCAAAGGTTTTGTTGTAGGTGCAGATACTTCACAAACTATTCCACTCACCAATATTTTAAATAAAAAAAATCAAGACCGCTACATGAGTAATCGGTTCGGAGCATTTGGCATACCAGTAGCTGAAAATGACACTTTGGTTTTCAGCGTCATTGGCTACCAAAACTATGAGTTAGTCGTAAAAAAATATGTCATCAACAATTATCAATTTCCAATAAAGGTTCGACTAAAACCTATATCCTATCAATTAAAACAATTGGACGTTAGCTACAGAAAAAAAAGACAAGACAGCCTTGCTAGAAGAGCAGCAATCATTCTTAAAAAGAGTCCACTGCTCAATAATTATAACCACGTACAATCATGGATAAATGGAAATTCAGGTACTCCATTAAATGATTTCTTAAGCGGCAACAACCCCAAAATGCAGGAATACGTTAAATTAATGCATTTAATAGAACTTTATCAAGAACAACAAAAAGTAGACGAACGCTTAACCGATGAACTGATATCTCGGGCAACTGGCCTTAAACCTGATCAAGTTCTTGGATATAGAAAATTTTGTAAACTTCCCAATTACTTTATTCTAAATGCCACAGATTACGAACTGGTTTTAGCCATTAAAGATTGTTACAAAGATTTTAAATTGATTAAAAATTAAACATGTTAAAAGACATTCAATCAACAGAAATACCAAATATTGCTGTAGCTGCTATTCAAGAATTTAATGAAAATCAAATACCTGAATGGTATATCTATTTCATCAATTATTCTGGCATCAATTTAAGCGGAGTATTGATCAGTTCTAAAGGCTGGGGCAATATAGATGGGAAAGAAAAAGAAACTTCCGTATTGAGGCATTTTTTAGACCATGTAGATGCGATGAGTTATCAAAAAGTTGAAGCTATTCAATCAGATGTTTTTTGTTTGTATAACCAATATTGGATGAGTGGTTATGCCAATGACTACATGATAGATTACAAGTTTATTTTTGAGCCCAATAGTATTGATGCTGACAAATTAGAAATGGTGAGTTTGATTAACCAAAAAGGAATCATTTTATATGCTCAAAATTAATCAGATTTAGCATCTCTGAGTAATTTTACAAATGCCAATGCGCCCAACAAAACTATGGTCAAGTAGCCATATTGTTGTTTGTTGTAAAACTCCATAACTAAAAATAACACCCCAATGGTTAATGCAATGTATTTGATCCATCGAAGCCAATTCCCCTTCAATTGATTGTTTCTAATAACAATATAAATTAGTGCTGCAACAATTGAAAATGCAGCAACAATTAAATAATTGGTATCCATTAGTTGAGTCTTAAGCACTTTTTAATTTTATGAAAAATAGCTGTATTCTCATAGATCCCTGCAAAATATTCAGCCCCAGGGCCGAAAGCAAACACCGGTACCATTACTCCTGAATGGCCTTTTGATGCATAGCTCACTTCAAATTGCATTGGATTGGTTTTAGATTTCAACAAACTCAACCCACCAGTTTCATGATCGGCCGTTACAATAACCAAGGTTTCTTTGTCTTTGGCAGCCTCATCTAAAACATAGTTGATACTTTCATTAAAATCCAATAATTCTGATTTCATGTATTCAAAATCATTGGCATGTCCTCCCCAATCAATTTGCGAACCTTCAATCACAATGAGACTTCTAGAGGCATTGCCTAATTGATGTAATGCCAATTCTGAAGCTTGAGTTAAAAAACTGCCTCTACCCTCTTTGATTGATTGCATGCCATCTGGGGCAAGTGTATAAATAAAATGATTGGAATTGACCGCATGAATAAAAGTATCTGAATACAATTGAAACCCTTTTTGTATCAATAAAGAATCAAGCGCTATACCATCAGTTCTATTGTATATAAACTTACTTCCACCACCAATAGCAATATCACAATTGCCGTTCAAAAGAAATTTGGCAATCTCTTCTTCAGAATTTCTAGAAGCCACATGCGCGTAAAACGAAGCTGGTGTTGCATGGGTAATTGAGGACGTTGCAACCACTGCTGTTTTGCCCTTTGCTTGTTTAATAAGTTCGAATAAGCCTGTTTGCGCTTGGTCAAAGGCATCTACTCCGATTGCGCCATTTTTAGCTTTTTTACCAATTGCAAATGCAGTTGCTCCTGCACCGCTATCTGTTACATAATTATCTGCTGAAGCTGTCTGAGAAAAACCTATCACCGAAAAACGAGCAAAAGCGTTTTGTCCGCTATAATTACTCAATGCTCCTGAAATCTGAGTCAATCCCATTCCATCTCCAATCATAAAAACAACTCTTTTCGGCAATTTTGGTTTTGCATTGACTGTACAATAGTCTGCAATTGAAAGTATGACAAAAAGAAAAACCAAAGATTTATTTTTCATCTAACAAAAGAAGAAAATCTTATTTGAAATGCCTAATTGTTTTTAACGCATTTCATAGTAATTGCCAGGTAATTGACGGATCACCCCCGAAAACTCTAATTCCAACAATTTCATAGACAAAGTGCCTGAATCCTGCTCAACCAATGCATTTAAAATTACGTCAAAACCAACACGTTTTCCTTGCATTAAAACGCCTATTACATCGGCATGTTTTTCAATTAAATTGAAATCAAAATCAATTTGTTTTGGTGACTGTTGCGTTGAAGCTGTCCAACCCAAATCAGTTAATAAATCATCCGGGTGATTGATTAGAATGGCTTTATTTTGACGGATCAATTCGTTACAACCCAATGAATGGTATTCGGTAGGCCTTCCGGGCAATGCAAACACATCTTTGTTATATGAATTGGCGATTTCTGCAGTAATTTTAGCTCCACCTTTTACAGAGGTTTCCACCACCACCAAAGCGTCACATAGGCCTGCAACAATTCTATTGCGTTTAGGAAAATTTTCAGGAAGTGGTTTTACATCACAATAATAATCCGTAATTACCCCACCTAATTGGGCCATTTCTTCAGCTAGGTTTCTATTTTTAGTCGGATAAAAATGATGAAAACCAGAACCCAAAACGCCAATAGTTGGTAACTGATTGGCAACAGCTGCTTGATGTGCTATAGCATCAATGCCTATGGCC
>CANHRW010000190.1 GCA_947462865.1 Bacteroidota bacterium
ATTAAAAAGCTATTGATTGCCCCTAGCAAATAAAAATATCCTGATTACAGAAGTTGGTTCTCAGAAGCAAAGCCAATGAGTTCGGCCACATTTTTGAGTCCCAGCTTGTGTAGGATATTTTTGCGGTGTGTGTTCACCGTATATATACTTAAAAACAATTGTTTGGCAATGGAAGTACTGCTTTCTCCTTTCGACAAAAGTTGAATAATTTCTACTTCTCTTTTGGTGAGTTTTTGTGATTTTACAAATCCATCTACTTCTACAATTTCAAGATCTTGTAACTCTTTGCTGATATAAAAAACTCCTTTTAAGGCTGCTTCTAATGCTTTCAATAACTCTGATTTGCCTGCATTTTTAAGCACATAAGCCGATGCCCCACTTTTATTGAAAACCTTCACAAATTGTGGGTCATTGTACATAGATAAAACAATGATTTTACACAGAGGGTGTGAAGCTTTAATGGCTGTGCAAATTTCAAATCCATTTGGTTTAGGCATATTGATATCTATGATTGCAAAATCAGGTGAATGGCTCTTGAAATAAGCAAGTACATCTTTACCATTAGTAGCCTCAGCTACAATCTTATAATTTGATTCTGCTTCGAATATCATTTTTAAACCATCCAAAAAAATTCGGTGGTCATCAGCAACTATGATTTCATAAATTTTGTTCTTACTCATTCTGTTGGAATTTCAATGATAATGGTAGTACCTTTTCCTACGACACTGTCAATTTTAAATTCACCAGACAAGGCTTCAAGTCTGGACTTAATAGAAATGAAACCTATGCCTTTGTTTTCCGTATAGGTTGGATCAAACCCAATACCATCATCTTCTACTACAATAGTTAAAGTTTGGTGTTGTTGGATCAATTGAATACTTAGGTTATTAAATTGACTGTGTTTAATGGCATTATTGATGAGTTCAGAACAAATGCGATACACATGTAAATCAATGGCTTTATTTCGGATAGTATCTATACCATAGGTATCTAACAAAATGGGTTTATTTAAACTTGAGCTGAGCTTATTGATATAAGATTTGAGTGTCAATTCTAATCCTAAATGTTCTATGCCACTTGGGAGCATATTGTGAGAGAGTAACCTAAGTTCTTGGCAGGCTTTGTCTATGAGAAAAAGTACATTTGAATACGCTTGTGTATGTGTTTTATTTTCAGACTCAAGGCTTTCAGCATTGAGCTTAAGTGTAGACAATAAGCCCCCTAGTCCATCATGAAGTTCGGTGGCAATTCGCTTGCGTTCGTTCTCTTCACCTGTAATCAATGCCAATTTAGCTTCTTGTTGCTTTTTGTTCAACTCATTGGTTTTTTCTTCTACCTTTTTTTCAAGATCTAGGTTTAGCTCTGCTCTCATATCGGACAACTCTTGTAACTGTAATATGACTGTTGCTTGTGCTTTTTCTTTTTCCTCTTTAAAAATTTTAAGTCTGTCGAGCATGGCAATTGAAAGTAACACGCATTTTAACAATACGGCAAAAATGACCAAGTTATTGGTAAACACATTGTCATTAGTAACTGCAAAGGCATAATAATTCATGACAGCTATTGAAAAAACAGCAGCAAAAAAACTCAATACAAAAAAACGGGCAGACTTGAATTGATGAATCAAGTAAAAAATTCCAATACCAAACATGATCAAATAAACCAGTGGAATGCATGTATACAATAACTGCATACTGAAATGAAGTAGGAGGTCGTTACCGAATGAAGTTAGAAAAGAAACAAGTACTAGTAATTGCAAAACGGTCAACAAAATATTGATCCATTTTTTGGTAATTTTATGTAGGAATATTTTTGTGAAAATTAAAGCCATCAACAAAGAGAAAGACATGAACAATGGCAATGCCCTATTGTTCATATATGTTGTTTCAGGCCAGAGGTATGCATAATCAACGCCACTGGTTGCGAGCTGAGTCAATGTCAACGAAAACAAATAAATAGCAAAAAATAAAAAGGTTTTGTCTTTTAAAATATAGGCCAAATAAAAATAAAGAATGGTTAAGGCTCCTAGAATGCCGTAGTACCAACCCAATAACATATCTTTTTTAGCCGTGTTTTCAATGAGTTGTGCCACCGTATAAACAATTACAGGAATATGCATTTTTCTGCCATCAGCATTGCACCTAAACATTACCTGATAAGAAACATTGGGTTTGATTATAATTGGGTACAAAAAATTGCGGTATGCAACAGGCCTTGAGTTGAATTGAAATTGGTCGCCTGAATGGTTTTGAGAAATCAGTTGTTGGCCTTCAAACAAGTAAAAACTAATTTCATCTAACAAAGGATTGTTTATTTCTATGACCAAAGATTTGGATAAAGTATCTGTATTGTGAAGTTGAAAACGAACCCAAACGTCTTGTGCATTCTCAAAATAAAGAAGTTTGTCTTTGAATGGTTTAAAAACGGTGAGGGAATCGGGAATTTGCTTGCATCCTTTTTCACATACAAAGTATGATGCATTCGCTCCAATCTGAATTGATTTGAAATTCCTATCCAATTCAATGATAGATTTTCCGCTTGCAGCTGAAATAAACAACAGAAATATGATTAAATACCTCACTATACGAAAATGCATTTTAAATTTGATTTAACCGAATTTAGAATGTGCTAATTAACTGATAGTCTGACTTATAATTCATTAAATTTGGCCTATTGTATAAAAACAGAAGTAGTTTTAAAACCGCATGTTCATTTAAACTCCTACTAAACAGGCACTTACCATATTTTTCTTGGTATATTTAAGCCCATGCTTTTATTTCGAAACTTATATTTGAAGTGAAATGAGTTGGTACAAGAGAGTAAAAGAAGGCATTACAACCTTAACATCAGAAAAGAAGTCGGTTCCAGATGGCCTTTGGCACAAGTGTAACAGGTGTAAAAAGACTTTATTGGCTGAGGACCATGCAAAAAATCAATATGTTTGTCCGGGCTGTAATTACCATGATAAAATAGGATCAGAGGAATATTTTGACATCTTGTTTGGAAACGATTACGAAGAGTTATTTGCCAATATCAAACCAACCGATCCTTTAAAATTTAAAGATACCAAAGACTATGCGAAAAGGTTAAACGAATCGCAAAACAAGAGTGGCTTAACTGATGCCATGAGGGTTGCAGTTGGTAATTTAACTGAAGAACAAAAATTGGTGGTTGCTTGTATGGATTTTGGTTTCATTGGTGGCAGTATGGGAAGTGTAGTAGGAGAAAAAATAGCACGAGCAATAGATTATGCCAGAGAAAATAGAATTCCATTGATGATTGTATCTAAATCTGGTGGAGCAAGAATGATGGAAGCTGCATTTTCTTTGATGCAAATGGCTAAAACTTCAGCAAAATTGGCTCTTCTTGGAAAAGCTGGCGTGCCTTATATTTCATTGTTAACAGACCCAACTACTGGTGGTGTAACTGCTAGTTTTGCCATGTTAGGAGATGTAAATATTGCTGAACCAGAAGCACTCATTGGATTTGCTGGACCTAGAGTAATTAAGGAAACCATAGGGCGCGATTTACCAAAAGGTTTTCAGAGTTCTGAATTTTTGTTGGAACATGGATTTATAGATTTTATTGTCAACAGAACTGAACTCAAATCTAAATTAACTCAACTGGTTAAGTTGTTAATGAATAAATAAATGCAAATGCGCATTGAATTCAAGCCTAGTTTGAATCCAATCGCTTAATGAAAAACCAATAGGCATACACCATTCTATGAATCCACTGAAAACAAAAATTGGCATACTTGGCGGTGGACAGCTGGGTAGAATGATGATTGAAGAGGCTCTGCGTCTCAATTTGCATATCAATATTTTAGAAAGTGATCCCAATTGTCCAAGTGCAAAATTTGCCACACAATTTATTGAAGGCAGTATACAAGATGAAGCCAAAATTCGAGAACTAGCCGCTATTTCAGATGTATTGACAATTGAAATTGAACACGTCAACATCAATGCCCTACTTCAGTTAGAAAAGGAAGGGAAAACCATTATTCCATCACCCAAAATTCTTGCAATCATTCAGGATAAAGGACTACAAAAACTTTTTTTTGAAGCTAAAAAAATTCCAACAAGTCCTTTTGCGTTGGTGAACAATCCATCTGAATGGGAAAATGCGCTGAAACAATTGAATGCAGATAAAGTAGCTGCCAAAACCAGAAGAG
>CANHRW010000191.1 GCA_947462865.1 Bacteroidota bacterium
AAGATACCGGTGAGGTAGTTTCCATTGAAAGAAATGAGGTAATCATTGAGAGAGATACTGTTCTTGAAGAAGACCACATTGATTTAATTGTCGAAGCAGAGGTTAAAACTATCCTACTTCACAAAAATGAATCATCGCACAATGATTTTGCGATCATTTTGAATACCCTTCAAAAAGATACTGCAAATAGTGGTAAAGAAGCTCATGAACATATCTATCGCCAATTGAGAAATGCAGATCCACCTGATGAAGAAACAGCAAGAGGTGTAATTGATAAATTGTTCTTCTCTGACAAACGTTATGATTTGGGCGATGTAGGACGTTATAGAATTAACAGAAAATTAGGTAAAAATGAGCCTTTGAGCAACAGGGTATTGTCTAAAGACGATATCGTGTCAATCATGAAATACTTAATTGAATTGTCAAATTCAAGAGCTGATGTGGATGATATTGACCACTTAAGTAACAGAAGAGTAAGAACAGTTGGTGAACAATTGTATGCTCAATTTGGTGTTGGTTTAGCTCGTATGGCGCGTACCATTCGTGAAAGAATGAATATTCGTGACAACGAAGTATTTACCCCAACTGATTTGATCAATGCAAAAACATTATCTTCTGTAATCAATTCGTTTTTCGGAACTAACCAATTGTCACAGTTTATGGACCAAACAAATCCATTGGCTGAGATTACGCACAAGCGCCGTATGTCGGCACTTGGTCCTGGTGGTTTGAGCCGTGACCGTGCTGGTTTCGAGGTTCGAGATGTACACTATACTCACTATGGACGTTTGTGTACAATTGAAACACCTGAAGGACCAAACATTGGTTTGATTTCATCTCTTTGTGTGCATGCCAAAATCAATGGTATGGGATTCATTGAAACACCCTATTTAAAAGTAACCAATGGTAAAGTTGCCGTGAATGAGCCTGTAACTTATTTGAGTGCTGAAGATGAAGATGGAAAAGTAATTGCACAATCTGATGCTCGTTACGATGCAAAAGGAAATTTCAACGAAACCAAAATCAAAGCCAGATACGAAGGTGACTTCCCAATGGTAGATGCGGAAAAATTGGAATTCATGGACATTGCGCCAAACCAAATTGTATCTATTGCTGCTTCATTGATTCCTTTCTTGGAACACAATGATGCTAACCGTGCATTGATGGGATCAAACATGCAAAGACAAGCTGTTCCATTATTGAGGCCTCAAGCCCCAGTAGTTGGTACTGGTTTGGAAGCTAAGATTGCTATAGATTCTAGAACATTATTAGTTGCTGAAGGTAATGGTGTCATTGAATATGTTGATGCCAATGAAATCAGAATCCGTTATGAACAAACAGAAAATGACCGTTTGGTTAATTTCGGAACGGATACAAAAACGTATAAATTAATCAAATTCCGTAGAACCAACCAAAATACTTGTATCAACTTAAAACCAATTGTTAAAAAAGGTCAGAAGGTTGAAAAAGGTACGGTATTATGTGAAGGTTATGCAACAGAATCAGGAGAATTGGCCTTAGGTAGAAACTTACAAGTTGCATTCATGCCTTGGCAAGGTTTCAACTTTGAGGATGCGATTGTCATTTCTGAAAAAGTTGTTAAAGAAGATATCTTTACTTCTATTCACATTACAGAATATGAATTAGAAGTAAGAGACACCAAACGTGGCGAAGAAGAATTAACCAATGACATTCCAAATGTAAGCGAAGAAGCTACTAAGAACTTGGATGAAAATGGTTTAATTCGTATTGGTTGCGAAGTAGGTGAAGGTGATATTTTAATTGGTAAAATTACACCTAAAGGTGAAACTGAACCTTCTCCAGAAGAGAAGTTGTTAAGAGCCATTTTTGGTGACAAAGCAGGTGATGTAAAAGATGCTTCATTGAAAGCAATTCCATCTACTAGCGGTGTGGTAATTGATAAAAAATTATTCGCAAGAGCTAAGAAAGAAAAGTCTGCTAAACAAGAAGACAAAGCTAAATTGGCTAAGTTAAAAGATGAGCACGAAAAGAATTTGAAAGAAATCAAAGAAATTTTGATCGACAAATTGTTTACTGTTTTGTCTGGCAAAACTTCTGCGGGTATTATCAATGTTTACAATGAAGAAATCATTGCTAAAGGAACCAAGTTCACCAATAAAAACTTACATGAAATTGATTTTTCAAATGTAAACGCTACCAATTGGACCAGTGATGCAGAGAAAAATGATGTTGTAAGAAATATCCTTACCAACTACAAAAACCGTTACAACCAAGAGGTTGCTGAATACCGTAGAAAAGAATACGCCATTTCAGTTGGTGATGAATTACCAACAGGAATTTTAAAATTGGCTAAGGTATATTTGGCTAATAAACGTAAACTGAAAGTAGGAGATAAAATGGCTGGTCGTCACGGTAACAAAGGTATTGTTGCGCGTATTGTTCGTGAAGAGGATTTGCCTTTCATGGACAATGGAAAGCCAGTTGACATTGTATTGAATCCACTAGGTGTACCGAGTCGTATGAACTTGGGTCAGATTTATGAAACAGTTTTAGGTTGGGCAGCTAAAGAATTGGATGTAAAATTTGCAACCCCAATTTTTGATGGTGCAAGTGATGACCAAGTTTTAGAATACACCAGAAAAGCAGGAATTCCAGATTGGGGTAAAACCTATTTGAATGATGGTTTGTCTGGAATGCGTTTTGATCAACCAGTTACCGTAGGTGTCATTTACATGATTAAATTAGGTCACATGGTTGATGATAAGATGCACGCACGTTCTATAGGTCCATATTCATTGATTACACAACAACCATTGGGTGGTAAAGCACAGTTTGGTGGTCAGCGTTTTGGAGAGATGGAAGTTTGGGCATTGGAAGCATTTGGTGCTGCCAATATCTTACAAGAGATCTTGACCATTAAATCTGATGATATCATTGGAAGGGCAAAAACTTATGAAGCAATTGTGAAAGGTGATAACCTTCCACAACCAGGATTGCCAGAATCTTTCAATGTATTGGTTCATGAATTAAGAGGACTTGGATTAGATATCACTTTAGAGTAATAAAAATAAATAAGCGGCAAGGCAAGCCTTGCCGCTTATTTTCAAACCATTAAAAATCGCAATTATGTCTTTGAAAAAAGAACAAAAAATAAAAGCAAATTTCACCAAAATTAGAATTGGACTTGCCTCTCCTGAGAGCATTTTAACAAGGTCTTTTGGTGAAGTCACAAAACCCGAAACAATTAACTACCGTTCGTTTAAACCAGAAATGGGTGGGTTGTTTTGTGAAAGGATTTTCGGTCCAATTAAGGATTACGAATGTCATTGCGGCAAGTACAAACGTATCCGTTACAAAGGAATCGTTTGTGACCGTTGTGGTGTTGAAGTAACTGAAAAGAAAGTTCGCAGAGAGCGCATGGGACACATTAATTTAGTGGTTCCTGTAGCACATATCTGGTATTTCAGATCGTTACCTAATAAAATTGGTTACTTGTTGGGAATTCCATCTAAGAAATTAGACATGGTTGTGTACTATGAAAGGTACGTAGTTTGTCAAAATGGAATCAAGGCTCAAGATGGTATTCAGAATTTAGATTTGATTACTGAAGAAGAGTATTTGGATATTTTGGATTCATTGCCAAAAGAAAACCAACACTTAGATGACAATGATCCGAATAAGTTCATTGCTAAAATGGGTGGAGATGCATTGTGGTTCTTGCTATCTAAAATCAACTTAGACAACTTGAGTTATGATTTGCGTAACAAAGCCAACACAGAAACATCTCAACAACGTAAAAACGAAGCTTTAAAACGCTTAAAAGTAGTTGAAGGCTTTAGAAATGCACAAGTTCATGGTGAAAATCGTCCTGAATGGATGGTGGTAAAAATATTGCCAGTTATTCCACCAGAATTGCGTCCATTAGTGCCATTAGAAGGTGGTCGTTTTGCTACCTCTGATTTAAATGACCTTTACAGAAGGGTAATTATCAGAAACAACCGTTTGAAACGCTTGATTGAAATCAAAGCTCCAGAAGTCATTCTAAGAAATGAAAAAAGGATGTTGCAAGAAGCGGTTGATTCGTTGTTTGACAATACCCGTCGTGTAAGTGCTGTTAAAACTGAAGGCAATAGACCTTTGAAATCTTTGAGCGATAT
>CANHRW010000192.1 GCA_947462865.1 Bacteroidota bacterium
ATTAGAAGAGGCAAAAGCCTTGGTAGAATTTACGCAAAATAAACTCAAGCTCGATTCTTTGAATTACCTCCGTCAACAAGCGCTTTGGAGTAAACAAATTGGGTCACAATTAGACTTAGAGCAAAAATTAGTTAGCTATAAAAATGCAATCAGTGCTTATGTGAGTGCCAATAGTAAATTGAAAGATTTAAAAAGACAATTGGACTTGAACGCCCAGCTGACAACAGGAAATTTAAAAATGAGCAACCAACAAGCCAAAGATTTTACTTTATACAGTGAAACAGATGGAAGGGTTTTTGAATTGTATAAAAAAATTGGTGAGATGGCAACAGCACAATCAGCCTTGGCTGTCATCGGTTCTGAGAAAGATTTTATATTGGAACTCCAAGTAGACGAATACGATGTTACCAAAATAGCATTGGGTCAACAAGTAATGGTAAAGCTTGACAGTTACAAAGGCAAAGTATTTGAAGCGGTAATCAGCAAAATCATTCCTATTATGAATGAAAGAACCAAATCATTTACAGTAGAAGCCTTGTTTACCAAAGCCCCTTCTGTATTGTACCCTAACCTCAGTTTCGAGGCCAATATTGTCATTCAAACCAAATCAAATGTATTGTTAATTCCCAGAAATTACCTTTTCAACGACAGTTTGGTAAACAAAGAAAATGGAGAACAAGTAGTTGTTCAAACAGGCTTAATGGATTACCAAAAGGTTGAAATTTTAAACGGAATTTCTGCTAACGAAACTTTGCTGAAACCCTAAACATGAATTTTAAATTATTGTACAGTGTTTCGCTGGCATTGTTGCTGGCTAGGTGGAAACAAACTTTGGTGGCTGCTATAGGGGTAACATTTAGTATTACCATGTTCATTACCTTACTAAGTTTTATGTCCGGCTTGAACGATATGTTAGATGGCTTAATCATTAACAGAACACCACATATTCGGCTGTACAACGAACTCAAGGCCAGCGAGCATCAAGCACTGACAGAATCTGAACAATACAAAAACTCCCATGGATTTATCCATTCAGTAAAGCCCAAAAGCGACCGTAAAGGATTGTACAATGCAGGTGCAATCATTTCATATTTAAAAACCGACACAAGGGTATTGGGGATAGCGCCTAAAATTGCCACCCAAGTATTTTATACTGTAGGTTCTATTGACTTGGCTGGTTCTATTAACGGCATTGAGGTTGAAGCCGAAAACAAACTTTTTTATTTTCAGGACTATGTAGTAGCTGGAAATATTTTTGACCTTAAAAACACACCAAATAGCATTATTCTGGGCAAAGGAGCTGCAGAGAAAATGTTGGTTCAAATTGGCGATATGATTCAAATTACCAATAACAAAGGCGAAATTTTTCCTTTAAAAGTAGTGGGCTTTTTTCAATCTGGTTTATCTGAGATAGATAAGGTTCAAAGTTACTGCTCAATGGAAACCACTCAAAAAATACTGGGAGAATCGGGCAGTTTTATGACGGACATTCAGGTTAAACTTACCCATATAGAAGATGCGCCAGCAGTGGCAAAATATTACCAGCATTTATTTGGTTGCGAAGCCATAGACATTCAAACAGCCAATTCACAATTTGAAACAGGAAGTACCGTCAGAACCCTTATTTCCTATGTAGTTGGCATTACCTTATTGGTGGTTGCCGGTTTTGGTATTTACAATATTTTGAACATGATGATTTACGAAAAAATGGATACCATAGCCATTTTAAAAGCAACTGGATTTTCTGGTAACGATGTGAATGCGGTTTTCATTTCCATAGCCCTAAGTATTGGTATTTTTGGAGGCATCATGGGAATGTTTTTTGGGTTTGGCTTGACACATCTCATTGATATGATTCCTTTCAATACAGCAGCGTTACCTACCATTACTACCTACCCTATTAATTACAATCCAAAATTCTATATCATCTCAATCGTGTTTTCAATTGTAACTACCTATTTTGCCGGTTTCTTACCTGCAAGAAAGGCCAGTAAAATAGACCCGGTTGTCATTATCAGAGGTAAATAACATGAGCAAGGTTATACTAGAAGCCAAGTCTATTCAGAAGTTTTTTCATGACCCTACTACTGTTGAAGTCTTGAAACAAATTTCGTTTACAATAAATGCTGGTGAATTTGTCTCAGTCATTGGTAAATCAGGTTGCGGCAAATCAACTCTCTTGTACATTTTGTCTACCATGGATACTGATTACAATGGCGAATTGTTCATAGATGGCCAAAACATGCGCAACAAAAAAGAGTATGAATTGGCAAGGGTGCGCAACGAATTGATTGGGTTTGTGTTTCAATTTCATTACTTGCTCAATGAATTTACTGTACTTAGAAATGTAATGTTACCTGGTTTAAAACTAGGTAAATACAGCGAACAAGAAGTTGAACACAGGGCCTTAGAAAAACTAAAAATATTAGGCATTGACAACGAAGCACTTAAAAAACCAAACCAGTTGTCTGGCGGTCAAAAACAAAGGGTAGCCATTGCCAGGGCATTGATCAATGACCCCATTATTTTAATGGGCGATGAACCAACGGGTAATTTAGACAAACGCAATACCGATGTGGTATTTGACATTTTTAAAGAATTGAGTGCTGAATACAAACAATCCTTACTCATTGTAACCCACGACAACGAATTTGCCAAACAAACTAGTCGTATTATTGAAATGTCCGACGGAAAAATCATCTCTGACAAGTAAAGCTTACAAGCCTCCCTTACCTCTGTATAATTTCAAAGGACCATCTAGTTTGAGCTTCAATACCGTAAGGTAATTGTCTTTTAATGCAGGTGTAATGTCAAAATATACCAGCCCTGGCACCTGACTCCAACTGATTTTACCAACAACAGTTGGGTTGATTTGCTGTCCTGTTCCAAGTACCTCCGCATGTACAATTTTATTTTGTAAGCCTTTTAAATAACAAGTAGCAGCCTGGGTACTTGAAAGAAACAAATACAGGGTTTGGCTGTCTTTAGACAATGTGCTTGGTCCATAGAAATGTCCTGCAGGTAAACCAGCAATGCTAGAAAATATGGCTTCTTGGTGTTTGCGGTTCCATTTGCCCAACTCTTTTAATATATATACTTGTTGTGCAGGTATCGTACCATCTGCTTTAGGCCCAATATCTAATAATAAATTCCCTCCCATGCCTATGCAATCAGCAAAAATGCTGATAATTTGATAGGGTGTTTTAAAATTAGAATCGATGAACCTAAAACCCCAATTGTCGTTGGTGGTTAAACACAATTCCCAATAGTTTTGAGCAGGCCTAGTCACCGGAAAATTTTGTTCAGGGGTATCGTAATCGCCATAGCCTTGTAAACGACCATTTAATATGGCATTTGGATTGGCATCTAGGATCATTTTTCTGATACCTGCTGCATCCCAAGTTTTGGCGTCATGTTCCCAATCGCCATCAAACCAAAACAAATCGGGGCTGTATTGTGCAATCAATTCTCTTAGTTGGCCATTATAAAAGCTTTGAAAACGTTTCCACCTCAGGGTATCCTGTTCAACTTTGTAACGGCTCGAATCTTTGGTAAAACCAGTATAATCAGGGTGAGACCAATCTAACAAAGAATAATATGCCCCAAATTTGAGTTGCTTTTCTTTTAAAGCATTGACGAATGGTGTGAGTACATCTTTAGCGACAGGTGCCAGTTTGGGTATGCTCAAGTTGTTTTGTTTGGTATTCCACAGAGCTACCCCATCGTGGTGTTTGGTGGTAATGACTGCGTATTTTGCCCCTGATTGTGCAATTAATTCGGCCCATTCTTTGGGTTTGTATTGATTTGCCTTGAATCCTTTTATTTGATCCATATAAGCTGAGTAAGGCACTCTTTTATTGTAAAAGGCCCATGATTCGCTAGTTCCATCAACGGCGTATATGCCCCAATGAATAAAAATACCCAATTTGGCATCGGCAAACCAATCCATCTTATTTTGCACCTGAGCATTGAGTTGATGACAAAGCATCAACAATAACATGATACCCCATTTTTGCATGGCCTAAATATATAAATTAAGTTGATGACTGCTTGCAGTTACGC
>CANHRW010000193.1 GCA_947462865.1 Bacteroidota bacterium
GTAACCGTTTTCGGTAATTTTTCCTTGTTTGTGAAATTCATCCAATTGCTTGGTGAATTGTTGCATCAATTTATCTACCCGATAAGGCATGTCTTTGTCGCTTGATTGCATGGCATAAATTTTAAGCAATTGCAAACCATCATAGCCTTCTTCAATCAAATGCTTGCCTAAGTATTTTCCAAAATTGTTAAGTACCACAAAGCGTTTGTTTCTAAATTTACCTAGAACATATGCAAAATACCTGAGTTTACCTGCTGTAGCTGAACTTGCATATATAGAGGATACGGCCTCTTGCACATCTCCGCTATATACTTGTTCCATCAATTGAGCTGTTTTAAAACCCAAATCAGGCTGAATATCATTTAAAATAAGCAATGCCCTTGCATTCACTAAATAAGAAGAATCATTCAAGGCCGCTTGTAATGTAGGAACGGCTGCTTGTTTCAAGCCACTCAAAACCTGCAAAGCTTCGCAGCGGAATTTTGATCTTGGGTGATTCAAGGCCAAATAGGTGATAAAACTTTGGCGTTCTTGAATCAAAGGCAATTGTTTGTCAAGTAAAGCCAAACCATATTGCTGATATACCCAATTGGGGTTCACCAAATAGTTGTCGATGAGCATTGGCAAATAAGCCATCAACACCGAATCTTTTGCATCTTTAAATTGGTCGTAAGCTCTTAAAAACGTACCATATGAACCTGCCCAATTGAATTGATTGAACCATTGAATTGGCGTTTTGTGTTCTTCTATTTCTGCCAGTAAAACACCTTCTTCATCTATACAGATATAATTCAATTGCTTTCCGTTAAAAGGGAAAACAAACGTTTGTTCAGCACTGTCAATCAATAACGGAAAACGCATTTTCTGGTTGCTATCTATTCCTATAACCAAACAGGTTGGAATTTTAAACACCCCCATAGAGGCATCTTGTCTTTGTTTGATTTTTACCTCAACGGTTTGTTTATTGGGGTTGACGTTGTAATCTACCACTAAATCTGGATGACCAAATCCAATCATCCATTGGTTAAAATACCAATTCAAATCTTCTCCTGAGGCTTTTTCAAAGGCTTTACGCAAATCATGAATGTCGGCAATGCCAAACGCATTGGTGGTTAAATACAATTGAATGCCTTTAAAAAATAAGGTGTCGCCAAGGTAATTGCGCAATTGGTGCAAAACCCTTCCTCCCTTTTGGTAGCTCAATACATCAAACATATCATCGGCTTCATTGAAGTGCGTTCTGATGGCAGGTGTATGGTGTTTTGATTTGGCATTCAAATAGGCCGTTCTGCCCCTTTCAAAAAAATAATCGGCTTGGTCTTTTCCATGTTTGTATTCGTTCCAAATGTATTCTCCGTAATTGGCAAAACTTTCATTCAATGGTATTTGTCCCCAGCTTCGGGCGGTTACATAATCGCCAAACCAATGGTGAAACAACTCGTGTGCAATGATATCTTCTTGAGGGTGGTCTCGATGTTCTTTTGCAGTGTGCTGAACGCCCTCGTGGTGAATAACAGCAGTAGTATTTTCCATGGCACCGCTTACAAAATCGCGTGCAACAAGCTGAGAAAATTTCTCCCAAGGATATGCAACACCAGTTCTTTCAGAGAAACAAGTCAACATATTGGGGGTTTCGCCAAAAATTACTTTTGCATGTGGATGAAATTCTGGTTCCAAATAATAACTCACTTCCATGCCATTCCATGAATCTTTAGTAACTTTAAAATTTCCAACGGCCAACATGGCTAAGTAAGGCGCATGTGGCAGAGATTGTCTCCAATGTTCCAATTTCATTTTGTTTGGCAATTGCCTGCTTTCTACCAACAAGCCATTGCTCAATGAAGTAGCTTGTTGTGGAATGTATAAGTAAAAATCATGGGTATGTTTTTCAGAAGGGCGGTCAATGGTAGGGAACCAACACGAACTGTTTTCAGTTTCGCCCTGAGTCCAAATTTGCTTAGGCTTATGAGGATCTATTCCTTTTGAATTGATAAAATACAAACCCTTGTTGTCGCGAATGGCGCGGCCACCTTTGCTTTTGAGCGCACTGGGTTTTGCGGTATAAGCAATTAACAACTGTAGGGTATCATGCGCATACAAGCGGCGCTTGAGCGCAATGAACAATTTGAGCGAATCGTATTTGTAATTTAAATTAACAGTATCTTTTCCTATTCTTTCAGCAACACGCTGAATGGTAAAGCCTTTGGCATCCAATTCAACTTCGCTAATAGGCCTTGCATATGGCTTGAGCAATAAATTGGCATAGCCATTTACAAAATTTTGAGGCTCATCAAACCACAAATCCAAACGGGTATGTATCAGGTCAACCAACTGAGTAGGCATGGGTTGATAAGGTTCCAAAGGCTCATTGGCATGGGGTTTTACCACCACGGTATTCAATTGTTCGTGGCTGTCAATTTGAACTGCGTTTGAATCAAATCTTTTATTTAAATTGCATGCCATTGAGAGTAAAACAATAGCAGCAAAAATTGGCTTAACTGTATTTTTCATAAGTTGAAATCTGTTGCAAGAAACAAAATAATTGAATATCCCAAAATGCTGACAATTGAAGTAAATGGCAAAAGCCTGCAATTTGACGAAAAAAAAGGTGCTGTTTTAATAGATGGCAAACTTACTGAAGTAGATATGGTAAAGCTTGACAACAACAAATACCATTTGTTGTATGACAAACAATCTATTACCATAGAATTGCTTGAAAAAGACGAAACTGGAAAGCAAACCATTTTGCAAGTAAACAACAGCAAAAAAACGGTAAAAGTAAGCGACCAGTATGATGCCCTATTGAGCCAATTGGGTTTGGACAAAGCCATGTCAGCCAAAGCCAATCAGCTAAAAGCGCCTATGCCAGGTTTGGTATTGAGCATTCAAGTAAAAGAAGGCGATACCGTTCAAAAAGGCGATGCCTTGTTGGTATTAGAAGCCATGAAAATGGAAAATTTAATCAAAGCAACTGCTGCTGGCACCATTAAAAAAATATGGATAGCGCCTAAACAAGCGGTAGAAAAAAACGCCTTGTTGATAGACTTCGTTTAAGACAATAATTGTTGTACCTTTGTGGTACAATTTTGTTATTTGACATTTGGGGCTGACCGGTATTGACGGGGTGAGCAGCGGCGTGTAAGCATGCAGTGCATTGGATGTATTGGCACTTTAATCTCAATCTCAAAAACTTTAATTGGCGAGTCTAACTTCGCTATGGCTGCTTAATTAGGAAGATTAAGCCGGCCTTCGGTTCGGTTGTATTTGTCTTGTTGTGCAACCAATAGAACCGTCAACAAACAGGGTCTTTAATAGGTGGGAAACCGGCTTGTTAAAGTAAACAGGTTTCTTAGAACGGGGTTGGTAAGAGAAGCAGCCTGCTCCGTTTGAAATCAATGCTTCACTAAGCATGTAGAAAGCTCGACCAATCCACTTCCGGACCAGGGTTCAACTCCCTGCAGCTCCACAGATGACCAATGCTGATGGACCAAGACTGTTCCGTTTATTGATGAAGCACAAAAAGCAAGCTCGCTTGTTTTTTTTGCGCAGTCAATAAACGGCGCTGAGTCAGCAGCGCAGGATTGGTCCACTTCTTTAGCCAGGGGAATCATGAATGAAATTCATAAACCCTGCAGCTTGTCAAAGCAGCCAAGGGAATCATGGTGAAGCCATAATCCCTGCAGCTTGATGTTACATCTACACTTTATTTTTTTCACCAAATGCCGCCAACCAGCAGCGCAGGATTGGTCCACTTCTATAGCCATGGGAATCATGAATGAAATTCATAAACCCTGCAGCTTGTCAAAGCGGCCAGGGAATCATGGTGAAGCCATAAACCCTGCAGCTTGATTGTTACATCTACAATTTATTATTTTAACCAAATGCCGCCAAACAGCAGCGCAGTATTGGTCCACTTCTTTAGCCAGGGGAATCATGAATAAAATTCATAAACCCTGCAGCTTGATTGTTACATCTACAATTTATTATTTTAACCAAATGCCGCCAAACAGCAGCGCAGTATTGGTCCACTTCTTTAGCCA
>CANHRW010000194.1 GCA_947462865.1 Bacteroidota bacterium
AGCAAGGATTGATCTGGCTCAAAATTATTATTGATTAATTGATACTGTGCACCATCACCATAAGCATCTGCCAATAACCTGGCTTTGTTTTTTGCTTCTTCAAGTAAACTGGCACGCTCTCCGTTTAAAGACATAGAATAACTATTGTCTAAGTATACTGAAACCAATTGTTCACCAGATGAGCTACTTGATTCTGTTGGTATAAACGGTTGGGCAAAAGCCATTACCAAAAAAAACAACATGAGCATTCTCATAGCCAATATCAATAGGTGTTTGACCTGTTTTTGCTTTTTGGTTTCTATGGCAATTTGTTTTAAAAACCTGATATCAGAAAACACTATTTTCTTAGGTCTTCTGAAATTAAACAAATGAATGAAAATAGGCAAAGCTAGCAAGCCCGTAGCCCACAAAAAACTTGGATATAAAAACTGCACCCCGCAAAATACCATCAATTCTGAATTTTTGAAACCCCTTTTTTAATATAAATAAAATTGTTAATTACAGGAAAGAAGCTAAATTAAAATTTGTACTATCATTGCAGTGACTCAATTGAATAAAATGGAAATAGATTTAACCGGTAAAAATGCCTTGGTTTGTGGTAGTACAAAAGGAATTGGATTTGCAATTGCCAAACAATTTGCTTTGTTGGGAGCTAATGTCACTTTGCTTTCAAGAAATGGCGGTATCTTAGAAAGGGTTGTAAAAGACTTAGACACATCTAAAGGTCAGGTTCACCATTTTTTGGTTGCTGATTTCATGAAACCACAAGAAGTGAAAGCAGCCATCACATCAAAAATCAATGAGCATTACCTTTATCAAATTTTAGTAAACAATTCAGGTGGTCCAAGCCCTGGGGCATTAGTAAATGCCAGAGAAGAAGAATTTCTACAAGCATTCAATTCACATTTATTGAGCAGTCACTACTTGGTACAAAATGTAGTAGATGGCATGAAACAAAGTGGATATGGTAGAATCATAAACATTATATCGACCTCTGTTAAAATCCCTTTAAGAGGTTTGGGTGTATCTAATACCATCAGAGGTGCAGTTGGCAATTGGAGTAAGACCCTGGCTAATGAATTGGGTCCAATGGGAATAACCGTTAACAACATTTTACCTGGAGCAACAGCAACAGATAGACTGACCCAAATCATTGAAGGGAAAGCCATGAAACAAAATGAGAGCATAGCTGATGTTCAAGATGAAATGTTAGCTGAAATTCCCCTCAATAGATTTGCCAAACCTGAAGAAATTGCCTACGCAGCTGCTTTTCTAGCCTCTCCATTTGCTGCTTACATTACAGGAATAAATGTACCTGTTGATGGCGGCAGAACTGGAAATTTATAACTGAGTCCACCAATTGCTTGAAGGATAGTAACTGTTGATGGTAATTTGCTCCCCTATCATAGGAGTGGTTATTTTCATGTCGCGCCGAGACGCTTCATTACATAACCTTTCTATTGGTTCGTTCCATTTGTGCATGGCCAGCCTAAATTTTGACCAATGTACAGGCATTAAAACTTTTGCTTTTAAATCAATAGCAGCTTGAACAACCTGTTCCGGAGACATGTGTATATAAGGCCATAATTGATTGTACTGACCACATTCCAATATGACCAAATCAAATGATCCAAACTGGTCTCCTATTTTTTTAAAGGTTTGGTCGTAACCACTATCTCCCCCAATGAATAATTTACCGCCGGGGTATTCCAATACAAATGACGACCACAAACTCTGGTTTCTTTTGAACAATCTTCCTGAAAAATGTCTGGCAGGTGTAGCTGTAATTTTGAGTTCAGAATTGATTTGAGCACTTTGCCACCAATCAAACTCAGTGATTTGTTTGTCTGCAATACCCCATAGATTCAAGTGTGCTCCTACTCCCAATGAAGCATAAATCTGATTAGTTTTGTCTTTTAATTTGAGAATGGTTTTGTAATCGAGATGGTCGTAATGATCATGCGTTAGGATGAGTAAATCTATTGGCGGCAAATCTTCGGCTTGGTATTCATTGCTTCCACTGAACGCATTTGCAAAAAAATCTAAGGGTGCTGCCACACCAGAAAAAACAGGATCAACCAATATTTTAAATCCTTTTAAATTGATGTAATAAGAAGAGTGGCCAAACCAAACAACTGTAATAACTGTATCTGAAATGGCAGTTAGTTGCGTTTTAACTGTAGGCAGTTTTACTGAAGGGCTCGCATTATCTGGAATAGAAAACAGGATTTTTATAAAATCAAAGAAGCCTGCATCCTCACTAAAATTGGGGGTATTTTCAATATTTTGAAACGCACCATCTTTGTAGTTGGGGGATAATTCTATTCTGCTTAACCTTTTACCACTTGGCAATGAGCCAAATTGAGGCTGATTCAAAAAATAATAACCAAAGCTAAAAACGATTGCTATGGCAACTAATAAAAACTGCATACTAAAAAAAGAGAAGTTAACTAAAAAATAAACGAATGAGCTAAAAGCAAATTAAGCCTCATTCATGAATTCGTATCGGTAATCTGTTGGGGGAACAAATGTTTCTTTGATGGTTCTTAAACTCGTCCATCTTAATAAGTTAATCATTGCTCCTGCCTTGTCATTGGTTCCACTGCCTCTAGCTCCACCAAAAGGCTGCTGGCCAACTACTGCACCTGTTGGTTTGTCATTGATGTAAAAATTGCCAGCTGCATTTTTCAATTTTTTAGTTGCCAATTCTATGGCATAACGGTCTTGTGAAATGATTGAACCGGTAAGTGCATAATTTGAAGTACGGTCAACAATATCTAAGGTTTTTTCGAACTCATTTTCTGGATACACATAAACCGTTAATACTGGGCCAAACAATTCTTCACACATGGTTTGGTAAAACGGATTAGTAGTTACTATAACAGTAGGTTCAATAAACCAGCCTTTTGATTTATTGTAGTTCCCACCTGAAATGATTTCACAACTGGCATCTGCTTTGGCTTGGTCTATGTATGTTGCCAATTTGTCAAATGATTTTTCATCGATGACTGCATTGACAAAATTTGAGAAATCTTCGGTAGGACCCATTTTAAATGTAGCCATGGTTGCTACCAATTTTTCTTTGACAGCTGGCCATAAATTAGATGGCACATATACCCTAGAAGCTGCTGAACATTTTTGACCTTGGTATTCAAATGCGCCTCTGGCAATAGCCACTACACTCTCTTGAACCAAAGCGGATGGATGCATCACTATAAAGTCTTTACCTCCGGTTTCGCCTACAATTCTTGGGTAGGTTTTAAATAAATGGATATTGTTTCCAATTTTTTTCCAAATGTCTTGGAAAACCCCTGTTGATCCAGTAAAATGAATGCCCGCAAAATCAGGATGTTTGAATATAACTTCCCCTGCTACAGGACCACTTGGGTATATTAAATTGATCACCCCATCTGGTACACCTGCCATTTTAAAAATCTCCATTAACACATTAGCTGAGTATACTTGGGTATTGGATGGTTTCCAAACTACCACATTTCCCATCATGGCTGCACTTGATGGCAAATTACCTGCAATGGCCGTAAAATTGAATGGTGTTAAAGCATATACAAACCCTTCTAGTGGTCTGTATTCTATTCTATTCCAAATACCTTTGGCTGATTGAGGTTGTTCTGCGTATATCTGGCTCATGAAATATACATTGAATCTCAAAAAGTCTATGATTTCACAAGCACTGTCTATTTCTGCTTGAAATGCATTTTTACTTTGACCCAACATGGTTGCTGCATTTAGCTTTGCCCTGTAAGGACCTGCGATTAATTCAGCTGCTTTTAAGAATATGGCTGCTCTTTGCTCCCATGCCAAGTTTCCCCAATTAGATTTAGCAGCCAAAGCTGCATCAATAGCCATTTCTACATGGCTTGCATCTCCAACATGAAAATCAGCCAACTTGTGTTGGTGGTCATGAGGTGGGCATACAGCAATGGTTTTTCCGGTTCTAATTTCTTTTCCTCCAATATACATTGGAATATCGAGTACCTGATTTCTTGCTGATGCAAT
>CANHRW010000195.1 GCA_947462865.1 Bacteroidota bacterium
AAATTGGGATTGGGTTTGGCCAAGTTTTGTGTGATTTGAATACCCACTGATTTTTTATCAGAACCAGACAACGCTTTACCTCCATTTACAAATGCCATTGGTGTAAATAATTTTGATTCGTTTTTTTGTTTACAAATGGCAATTTGTCTTTGAGTGTATAAGCTGTCACTAAATGGATCTATCCAACCCGATCTGTTCCAATAGTCAACATGGTAATCAATGACATAAACTGGCGATTTGGTGCTGTCGCTCAAATGTATGATGTCTTTCATGAATGCATCTGCCAATGGGCAAGAGCTACAACCTTCTGATGTATAAAGTTCAATTAAAACATTGTTCTGATACATGGGTGTCTGTTTGTTGGGCGTAAAAATATCTACGTTTTGTTGCGCGTTTACACTTGCAATACCAAAAGTTAAACAGATTCCAATAAATATTTTTTTGAAATGGATTGTCATTTGAATGTGATAATAATTGAATCCAAATGTAGTAAAATTATAGAAAGTTAAGCGGTAAGGCTATTGATTGTTTTATTCAGTAGCATCACTACTTTGCGTTTCATTGGCTTGCTCAAAAAGCGCCTTCATGGTGGGGTTGTTATTGGTAAGCTTTTTAATGGTTAAGTCATCGGTTTTTTGTTGGGCCAAACGCAAATTGTTTTCAGACGAAAGCAAGGCCTCTTTTGTTTTTTGCAGTTCTTTAATGGTTTTGTCAATGCCATCAATTGCCTCAGAAAATTTTCTACTGGCTAAATCATAATTACGCGCAAAACCTTCTTTGAATTTATTTATTTTTTCTTCAAAATGGGTAATGTCTATGTTTTGGTTTTTTACCATTGCCAATTCTGCCTTGTATTGCAAGGAGTTCATAGCCGCGTTTCTTAACAAGGTAATGATGGTGATAAAGCATTGTGGCCTTACTACATACATTTTAGGGAACTTATAGGAAACATCTACAATGCCAGAATTGTAAAACTCGCTTTCCGACTCCAACATTGAAACCAAAACAGCGTACTCGCATTTTTTTTCATTGCGGTCTTTGTCTAATTCTTTGAAAAAGTCTTCGTTTTTTTTCTTGGTGGATGTAGCATCTGCTTCGTTTTTCATTTCAAACATGATTGAAATGATTTCATTGCCAGCATCGTCTAACTCTCTATAAATAAAATCGCCTTTGCTGCCTGTTCTGGAGTCGTTGTCTTTTTCAAAATACGCTTTCTGAAATGCGGTTGGCCTTAATTTATTAAACTCTATTTCGCAATGTTGTTCTAAGGTTTCTCCTAACATTTTTGTAGAGAGTTTAGCCTTCATGTCTTTGGCTCTTGCTAGCTCTTCTTTGTGGTGCTGAATAATGGCATCTCTGCTTTGTAATTCTGTCAGGTGAATTTGCTTCAAAGCACTTTCTGAATTTTGTTTTTCTAGCTCTTTTGTGTTTAATGCATTTTCGAGTTGTAATTTTTCTTTTTCAATGCTTTGTACCGCAGTTTGAACTGCCAATTCTTTTTCAGTTTCTATGCTTGTAAGCCTAGCTTTTAATTGCGCCAATTCTGCATCACGGGCGCTTATTTTTTCTAAATTACTTTGTTCAACCTGCGCTTTTAAATCGTTAAACTCACGCTCTTTTTTGGCAAGTGCTTCCTGAAACCTATTGATTAAATTGGCTTCTGATAATTTGAGAGCATCTGCTTTTTCTCTTTGTGCAATAGTAGCCGCTTTGTTCAGCTCGTCTGCAAATTCTTTATCGCGAACTTGTTTTAAAATATTGGCATAGCCAGCTTCATCAATTTTAAAGGCCTTGTGGCAATGTGGGCAGTTAATTTCGTTCATTAGTTGTTTAGTTTCGAATAAGCAATGGCATGATTACATTTACTTGTTTCAAACTTAATGGCTTTTACTGTTTAGTCAAAATGAATTGTTTTTTGGGGTGGAATTATTTCTTCTTCTTTTTCGTTTCCTTCAAAATCTTTTTGCCATCGCTTTTAAATTTGCGTTGTACTTTTTTTACATCTTCTGCTGGGGGTAATTTTTCAGGCACTATTTTTCTTTTAGTAAGCATGTCTCTCACGGCTTTGCTGTTGTCTATGTGCTCCTTTTCAATTGGGTTATGCCCTTTCAGGTTTTTACTTTGTACATTTAGTCCTGTCATTTCAGCGGCTAAGTCTTTTGCTTTAATACTGATGGTGGGAAGAAAATCTGCAATTGGCCTGCCTTCTGGTACCCGCATTTTTTTCTTTAGCTGCAGTGTAGATAAGCGAAATAAGGCTTGATCTCCTTTTGATCGAATAATTCCAAAACCTCTTTCATTGACACCACGCTCATACAAAATTCCAGAAAGTTGGTTTTCTGTTTGGCTTAGTTTTTCGCGTGCTTTTACGCGTTCAAATTCCAATAAGCGTTGTTCAACCAATTCAGCTTTACGCGTTTGAACAGCAAAGTAATTTTGTGCAAATGAAATTTCTTCTTTGCGGCTGTCTCCATTTTGTGCAATTAAGTAACAGGCATACCTTGTTAGTAAGATGTCTTCTATCTCTTTCTCAGCTCTGGAGCCTATTTGGACCATCTTCCTGACGTCAGGAAAATGGTCGGGAATTTGCTCTCCCGCATTACTGCATGATTCTTTTGCTTTGTCAATTACTTTCTGAAAATTCTCCCACTTGGAATAGCCAAGTAAGTTTTGAAGTTCTCTGGCGCTCCAGCATTCAATTTCTTCGAATTCAGATGCAGCCAATTCAAATTGGGTAAATAATTCTTTGATTTGTTCTACTTTCATGGGTCAATGGATTTAGTTTAAAACTTTACTGAACTCGTTTTTTGTTTCTTTTTAATTTGTGCTTATTTTGGCATTAGATTAGGCGCATACTTGCATCTTTTTTATAGCACAAAGCAATTTACTTTTAAATGAAATATTTAGCTTTTGTAAAACATTTCCAAGCATTCATATTCTTCAAAATATACTGATTCCATGAGCATTTCAAGCTTTTATTTTATAAAATAAAATTGAATTTATAATTGATAAATATCGAGTTTTTTCTCGAAATTAAGGTGTTCCTTATGCGGTTATAAATAATGGTTTGGTCAATTGATAAATCATATTTATTTCTAATGAATCAGACCATCTTCCTGACGTCAGGAAAATGGTTTAGAAGTTGATGTAAAATGCAACTAAGGGTTTTTACTGTGTTTGTTGGCTATGGAAAATTCGCTAACAATAAGTCACAAAAACTGGTTTTGAATTTATTTAGTTTCAGGATTCAATTACATCTGGTTAATATGACTTATCTATAAAAATAACAGAATGAAATGATTGAAAAATGATTGAATTGCTACTGCGCAAGTAACCATTGAATGGTTTCTTCACCATTTATAATTGACCAAGAGTGAGGGTTTCTTTTGCCTGATAGTTTTCTGAATCCTTTACCAGAAGTCAATACCAATTTTGCTTGTTTATTTCCAAGTTGTCGGAGTGTATTAATGGCCAATGAACAATCTAGGGTATTGAGGTCATATAGGCTTCTATTGCGTTCCTCCATTTGCCAAATGATATCAGGTTCAGATACCAATAATATTGGGCAATTTTTTAAATGTTGAATGGCAGATTGGGTTGTGTCGCTAAATGAATAAGGAGATAAACGTTGATAGGCTTTGTTGTTTTGCTGTGGAATACTTTGGAATTCGTATTGCAGTCTTTTGATGAAATAATCGGCTTCTCGTTTGGCAATTTCAACATGGCTGTTTCTAATTGCATATTCAAGGCTGTAATACATGCGTTCAAAATCAAGAGGAGGGTCAATTGCAAAAATTGCTTTTGGCTTAGGAAGGCCTGTTTGACTATATGCACTTTCAGCGTATTTTACAGCACCTGAACCCCCTAAAGAAAAACCGCCCAAGTAAAATGGTTTGTCTGATAACTTGTATTGATGTTGAATTTCTAAAATAAATTCTTTGAGTGTGCTTTGCGATAAACTATCAATGAAAAAGCTTTGAGTGCCATATTGTAAACT
>CANHRW010000196.1 GCA_947462865.1 Bacteroidota bacterium
ATCTGTAATGGATTACCGATTTAAAAGACATTATTTAAACACCTCAGGGAAATTGGTTTTGAGCCTCGATTCTACCATTTATGATGCTGGAAATTTCCATGCAGGCTGGGCAAAAGTTGGAAAAAAGAAAACCTTACACCAAAATAAATTTGGGTTTGATGTGAGCAATTTAGGGTATGCCTTTACTTTTATGAACACGCAAGGCAAGTATATGAGTGACTTTGATTTTGACGATGTAGAAGATTTCAATTTGTCGGTTACCCGCATCATTCAAAACAACAAATACGGCCTTATCAATAACAAAGCTGAAATTATTTTAGCGCCACAATACAACCAAATTGGACCATTCAATGAAGGCATGGCTTGTTTTGAACAAAATGGAAAATACGGCATGATAGATAGCAATGGAACAATCACAATCCCAGCTAATTTTGATTTACTCAAAGCTATGAATGAAGGCTTAGCTGCCTATTCAGATAAAAACAAGTTTGGCTTTATCAACATGAAAGCTGAACCAGTAATTGCTGCAACATATAACAATGTGAGTCCATTTTCAGAGGGCTTGGCTGCTGTTCAAATGAATGAAAAATGGGGATTCATCAACAAAGAAGGCAAATTGGTATTTCAGCCCATTTTTGAAGCTACCGGTTATTTCAACGAAGGCATTTGCCCAGTTAAAATGAAAGGTAAATGGGGAGCCATAGACCACACCGGTAAAATTTGTATTCCTTTCGAAATGGAGTACATAGGCTATTTTGAAAACGGTTTGGCAGAAGTACAGTTTAGGGGATTAAACCTATACATCAACAAACAGGGAACAATTTGGCCTTTGTTAAAATAATTAGTTCAACTTCATTACTTTTTCGGTATACGCACTGGTTTTACTTTGAACCTTTATCAAGTAAATTCCTGCAGCAAATTCAGCAGGATTTAATTCTGGTTGAGTGAGCCATTCAGTTTCTTTAATAAAGGCTCCATTGATACTGTAAACACTTAGTTTTATTGGGGCTGACTCATTCTGTAAAATGCTTATATTACCAACACCATTGGCAAATTCTTGGGTATTCACTAATCGTATAGCATCCTTCAGTACTTGTTGTTCGGGTATAGCTATTGAAACAGCGAAACCTCTTTCTATTAACCTTTGTTTAATTGGCCAAAAATGGGCTTTGTTGTACAGTAAACTATCGGTTTGAACCAACAAATCTGCTGCATCTTGTAAGCCCATGCCAGCTGCATAATTGTACATTGAATAAAATAAGATTTTAGTAGCAATTTCTCTGCCCAAATCTAAACTTAGATCATTCATCATGCTACTCCATAATTCACTTGTAGAATAAAAATTTGAACTAACGTCTTTAGGGTATTTTTTATTTGAGGCCGCATTCCTACCATCCCAATATTCATTGTGACCATCCCAATTAAAAACTTGCCTCCAATTGTATTCAGTATAAGATTTAGAGTACTGACATGCCATAAAATCACAATTGGCTTCTTCTAATGCCATACGCTCTGAGCCTGATGTAGTGTTTGGAGTAATACTATGATTGATTCCATGTGTATACTCATGAATAATTACATCAGCATCTTCGGCATCTGGTACGCCACCTGTTCCAAAAAACAAAGCTGGTTTATCTGCTCCTGTTAAAGAAAACCTTGATTGGTCTCTACCTTGATAAGCATGAGCATCTACCAAAATTTGAAAATTGGCAAAACTATCAATTTGAATACTGCGCAAATAAGCTTGTAAATTAGCTATGTGAGACAATGCCATATATTCTCTAAATGGAGCTTGAGCTCTTGTAAAATCAAATGAATTTTGAGTAGACTTAAATGGAGCTATTGTTGGAGTTTCTAAATCTACAATTAGAACATGTTTATTTTCAGCGTAAAACGTATCATTCTCATAACGCAAAGGTAATGCAAGCGGGACTCTTTGTGCATTGATTTCATTGTAATCATTGCCATTTTTATTGGTCCATAACCCATTGTCAGCTCCATAACTTTTTTGTGCTGTGCTGAGTGGATCTGGGGCAAATAATTTTGACTGAACCAAGGTATCTTGTTTGTTTAACAAATCGAGAACACAATTAGCTAAAATATTGCCGGATGCATCTTTAACAATTTCCTCCCAAAGCCCATTTTCATTTATGTCTTTATAAACAAACGCAGGTTGTAATTCATTGGCTTTTGAGAACCAACAATTTGCTTGTAACCAACTTGTTTCTTGAGGCCTATTCATTTTAACTAAGTTACTAAATGCTTGAAGCAAATGGCCATCATTCGTAATATTTACTTTAATTGTTGAACCATAAATTGGCAAGCCTAAATACAGATGGTTAAATAAAAAATGTTTGGTTTGATAGCCCATTTTAAACGAAAGTAATTGAACCGATTGACCTTGAATAGGACTCAACTGATCATTTAAAATCCAGTCTTCAATAGCTTTACATACATTGTTTTCAATGCCAAATTGAATATTCGCTTTTACTACAGTACACGGTTTATTGTTATTGAATTGTGGCATATGTGCATCAACACCAATGGCCAGCAGTAACAAAACGATTATTAATTTATTTTTCATCAGCTATGTTTTTGGGTTCAACCAACAATGTCTTCTTTATTGTATCTATGATTTTATCTCTCATAGATGGACTTACTTCAAATATAATACCTTCTACTTCACCTTGTATGGTTGGGTAAAATTTTAGTTCGTCTTGTTTCAACAAACGAATTAAATGGTGTTGGTGTTCGTAAGACATTAAAACCTCGTAAATATACCTCACCTGCTTTTGCTTTTTAGGAGCAATCAGTAATACAGCCTCGGCAGCTTGTCCGTATGCAGCAATCAAGCCTGGTACACCTAATAATTTACCACCAAAATAACGCACTACAACAACCATTACATTGGTAAAACCAGCAGAAAGAATGGCTCTTAAAATGGGTCTCCCTGCTGTACCTGATGGTTCTCTATCGTCTGACGATTTTTGCAATGAGGCATCTGCTTCCAATACATAAGCCCAACAATGGTGTGCTGCGGCATGGTGTTCTTTTTTCAAATCAGCTAATTGTTTTTTTGCTTGCTCATCGGTTGTAACAGGAAATGCAAATGCAATAAACCTACTAGATTTTTCTTTAATTTCTGCCGAATGGTTTGAGGCAATAGTAGTATAAGAATCGGGAAGTAACACCTTACAAAGCCATTAAAACAATTGCTATACTTGCCAATGCCAATCCAATTAGCTTAAGCTGATTGAACTTTTCTTTGAAGAACACAAATGCCAACAAAGAGCTCAACAAAACAATGCCAATATTGTTAATCGGAAAAACCACACTTGCTTGCTGGGTTTGGCCCAGGGTTTTTACTAAAAAATACATACTAAAGTAATTGGGTATACCTAGCAATAAACCCCAAAGCAAAGATTTGCCATCTAAAGATTCTTTATGGGTAAACAATTGAAAACCTAAAAAAAGCACACCCAATACAAAGGCATTTAAAAAAATAGTTGTTACAATTTGATCGGCAGTAGATGGCGGTATAAATGTTCTATTTAAATGATTTAAAAGCGTATCAATGGCTCCACTGCCAGCAAACACAACCAATGGCAACCAAATAAATTGTTTATTCGCCTTTGTGTTTTCTGTTGATTGTGAAGAACGACTCATTAAATACACTGCCAATAAAGACAAAACAATGCCACCTGCGCTCAACAATTTGAGTTGTTCGCCTTGGAAAAACAATGCAATTAAAACCGGAATTACCACCGATAATTTAGCGGCAACTATACTTACCGATACCCCTAATTTTTGAGCAGTTAAGCCTATACAAAAGAAAATAGATATAAATAAAAAGCCCAACACAACAGCAAACCCAAACCAAGGAATAGTCCATACTTTCGTTTCAAATATGGTATGATCGGCGAATAAGCTACCAATCAATCCACAACTGATATAGTTCATCACTATGGCTTGAAA
>CANHRW010000197.1 GCA_947462865.1 Bacteroidota bacterium
TGGTAATTTTACTTTGAGCCATGCTGGTTTTTTAGTTTTTTCTTCTCCTAAAACTGGTAATGCTATCATGATTTGTTAGTTTTTAAGTCCCCAATTAAATGCCAAATACAAACCTAAGAATTTTGATTCATAGGGTAATTGAGCCATCATTGGAATTCCTGAAATAAAAGTATCAAATGTGATTCCGGCTTCTATACTTTTGGTTTCATCAGGGAACTGCCCCCATTCAACCTCAAGCCCTGCCCTTCCGTATCCTCCTAATTGTGCATCAATTGCATTCATTCCTGTAAAAAAAGTTGAATTCCCATATATTCTATAAATATCTTTATGTTTATTGGGATCATACTTTTCTGAAACCAAATACCCACTAGGTGCTCCATTTGAATAGGGATAAAAAATATCTAGAAAAACTGGTTTTAACAAAGCTAAATTGAAACCAGCAGCATAATTAAAACGCAAAGACAATGCATTTTTGTAGGGTCTTTCTGTTAGTAAAATGGTTTGTCCAATACCATTTCTAAAAAAAAACACTGTATTTAATTTCCCAAAACTGTATTGATTGGGTTGCTCGGTAATGGCACCATTCCTTCTAATTTCCTTTGGATGCTTTACCCTGCACAATTCTGATTCAAAAAAGGTTGATTTAAGGGCATTTTGGTGCCAATTGTATCTAAATTGTACCCCTCCTAACCCAAAAGTATTTGCATTTAAGCCAAATTGATAGTGGTTGTTATACACCATTTCTGGTTCATTAATGGGTAGATTCTGAGCCCTTAATACCACTTGTATGAGACTAAAAAAAAGCAACAAAAATGGTTGTAAGTGTTTCAATTCCTTAAATTTGCTAAAACTACAAGCGAATGTACACATCTGAGTTGATTTATCAAGGCAATTTAAGAGCAAATGCTACACATTTACAATCTGGAACAACAATTGAAACAGATGCACCAATAGATAATAATGGTAAGGGTGAACGTTTTTCTCCAACAGATTTAATGGCAACATCATTAGGAAGTTGCGCTTTGACAGTTATGGGAATAGAAGCCAACAGAATGGGTGTAAATATTGACGGCAGTAGTGTTCAAGTAAAAAAAACAATGGGTATAAACCCAAGGAGGGTAATTAAAATTGAAATTATCATGAACATTACGCACAATGGATGTGACGCTTTG
Source organism: Bacteroidota bacterium (assembly GCA_947462865.1). Classification (GTDB taxonomy): domain Bacteria; phylum Bacteroidota; class Bacteroidia; order UKL13-3; family UKL13-3; genus CAISCU01. The sequence continues at coordinate 1,173 of CANHRW010000197.1, forward strand.
CAAGAAGCTAAATTAATTGAAACGGGTTTGAATTGCCCAGTATCAAAAAGCCTGCACCCTGAACTGGTTCAGGATTTTCAATTTCAATTTACAGAACTGAAGTAAGGATTGCCTTTAAACTCAATTGAAATTTCGGGCATGATCCTTTGCAGGCACTTAGGCTCAATACAGCCATTAAACTTAATCCTAATACTATTTTTTTCATGTCATTCAATATAAACGATGAATCCTTTGACTTTGATATACTCAGGGCGTTTGACTTAGCTAATTTTTTAAATGAAAATAAGCATCTCAAACCTGAATCTTTTTTATTACACAGCAAATATAACACCAAGAAATTAAATTGGTTTTTAGCTGAACAATTAAAAACGTATCCCAAAGCCAATCACAAATTACCAACTTTTACAGCAACACATTGTTGGTTCACCAGTAAAAGTTATGAACAGTCGAGTAGTGAGTCGTCTGCTTTATTTAAATCCACCTTATTTAAAGGAGCGCATTTATTAGACTTATCTGGTGGGCTTGGGGTTGATGACTGGGCATTTGCCAATTCATTTGATACTGTTTTGTCTTTAGACCCAGATACTGAATTAAACGAGTTAGTAAGGTTAAATTGGCACAAACTAAATACCATTCATTGTAGTCGTTTAGATACAACAGCAGAGGCTTTCATTCAAGAAAATCCAACTAGAAAATTTGATTTAATATACCTCGATGCAGATAGAAGGTCAACTAACAGCAGACAACTAAGCATACACGAAGGCTCTCCAAACTTTTTTGAAATTCAAGCGCAATTGTTTCAGATGAGTGGCCAAATACTTTTAAAGCTATCTCCATTAATTGATATCAATTACTGCTTAAAAGAATTGCCTTTCATCAACAAAATATGGATTGTTAGCATACAGCATGAGGTTAAAGAACTGCTGTGTTATTTAAACCAAAATAGTAGTGATGTACAATCAATCCATGTTATAGAAATTGACAAAGACGGAGAAATTCATGAGCTAAATTCAACGCAACAAGAATCAGCATTTGAACCATTGGGTCAAACCGTAGAATCAAAAAGTATATTCTTTGAACCTTCTGCTGCGCTCATTAAAAGTGGATTGTCACATGCTTACTTAAACCATTATCAATTTCAATCCATTGGGATAAACACCTTGTATTTTAAAGGGACTACACCCGATGTTGCACTACAAAACCATGGACGGTTTTTCAATATCATTCATGAAGGCATTTACAGCAAAAGTAAATTTACAACGTATTTGAAAATGAATGGTATTACTAAAATGAATATCAGCACTAGAAACTTCGGAATGGATGCAGATACACTTATAAATACCCTGAAACTAAAAACAGGAGGCAATGATTACTTTTTCTTCGGCAGAAATACCGCAGGCGAAAAGTTATTTTTTCATTGCAGTAAAATAGCAAACAATTAAGCCCTGTCTGTTCTGATTACAATAGTTTGACCTTTGTTTAACCTGTTATGACGTATTTTACCTTTGTTCCATTTCTTAATTTCTGCAATACTTACATCGTATTTCTTTGCCAATTGCACTAAATTTTCACCAGCCTTCACACGGTGTCTTAACTTGCTAGATTTTGATTGGAAAGTAGGTTCACTGATTTCATTGTTTAATTGAGCCAATGCTTGTTGTGAAGACTCATTAAAAGCCGAGTCGTTAGTTAAATCAACCAACTTTACAAGGTGGTGATATGGCAAATTCAATACCACTTTGTTTGGAGAAAAAGGGATGTAACCCTTCTTGTATGAAGGATTCCAAGCTTTCAATTCTGATGGTGATACTTGTAAACCAATAGCCAATTGTTCGATTGACATTTTATTGTCTACCATAATCGTGTCTAAGTATGGATTGATTTCCATATCTGCAGGATACAAATTGTGTTCAGCTGGATAGTTTAACACATAAGCAGCAGCAATAAAAGCAGGCACATAACCTCTGGTTTCTCTTGGCAGGTAAGGCATAATTTCCCAGAAATTTCTTTTACCACCAGAACGTTTGATGGCCTTGTTAACATTTCCAGGACCGCAATTGTAAGATGCAATGACTAGCAACCAATCACCATAAATTTTATACGAATTCTTAAAATACTTTACTGCAGCTTCGGTTGAACGAATTAAATCGCGTCTTTCATCTAAGGCATGGTCTGTTCTTAAACCAAAAATTCTTCCAGTTGGAGCCATAAATTGCCACATTCCAGTTGCCCCTACAGGAGAAACAGCATTTTGATTCAAAGCCGATTCAATTACAGCCAAGTATTTCATCTCTAAGGGAATATTTTCCCTGTCAAAAATTTCTTCAAAAACTGGGAAATAATGCCTTGATTGAGCCAAAACCTTACTTACCAATTTCCTTCTTCTAAATGCATACAAGTCAATGTATGATTTTACATGTTCGTTGTAATCCAAAGGCACCTCAGTTTCCAACAATGAAAGCCTGTAAGCATAAGCACTGTCAGAAAACACGGGAACATCTTCTTCGTTGTAGCCATAAATGTTCAAGTCGCCCTGGTTGGCTATAGGGAACAAGCGGTTATTTCTAAGCTTGACCGTTGCTGAATCTATTTGTGCAAGACGTGCACGCAGTTCAAGATCTGATTTTACAACCAGCCCCTGTCCTTTTAAGTGCGAACTTGCTGATAAACAAGTTAAAAACAGAAACAATATATATTTATACATGTAAATTCTAATGGAGGTTAAAAACAAATATACCGTATTGGAAGCACAAATTCCTCACAAAATTAGCAGACAAACTGGGCTTTTCCACATTCAACAA
>CANHRW010000198.1 GCA_947462865.1 Bacteroidota bacterium
GATGTTGTTTACTCTTCTCCAAATGTTCAAGGTGAAATTCCCAATGGCCGTTCTTCTATCACAGGAAGTTATACCAGTGAAGAAGCAGGTGACTTAGCCAATATTTTGAAGAGTGGAAAATTACCAGCTCCTACCCGTATTGTGGGTGAAGCCATTGTTGGCCCTACATTGGGTCAAGAAGCTATTAATTCAGGCTTTATTTCATTTGTGATAGCCTTGTTGGCAATCTTGTTGTTCATGGGCTTCTATTACAGCACAGCAGGTTGGGTTGCAGATTTAGCCTTGTTTGCAAACGTATTTTTTGTGATTGGTGTATTAACCTCTTTAGGTGCGGTATTGACATTGCCTGGTATTGCGGGTATCGTACTTACCATTGGTATGTCGGTAGATGCCAATATCTTGATTTTTGAACGTATTCGTGAAGAATTACACCACGAATCTAGAAGCATTAAAAATGGCATTTCAGAAGGTTACAGACATGCCATGTCGTCTATCTTAGACTCAAACTTAACTACCTTATTGTTGGGTATTATTCTATACATATTTGGTACTGGTCCAATTCAAGGATTTGCAACCACTTTAATCATAGGTATTTTCTCATCAATGTTCAGTGCCATCTTCTTGAGTCGTATTATTTTTGAATACTTGTTAGACAAAAACAAAGTCATTCATTTCTGGACCAAATCAACAGAACATACCTTCAAAAATATCAATATCAACTTTGTGGGTTCAAGGATGCGTTACTATTTGTTTTCTGGAACCATCATTCTAGTGGGTGTTGTGTTTTTCTTTATCAACAATGGTTTCCATTTGGGAATTGACTTCAAAGGAGGTCGTATGTATGTGGTTAGATTTGAAAAACCAATGTCTACAGAAGACTTAAAATCAACTTTGAGAACAAGTTTTGGAGAATCGCCTGATGTAAAAACTTATGGCAATGATTTCAACCAAAAAATTACCACTTCATATTTAATTGAAGACCAAGGTGAAGATGCTGAACAAAAAGTTGAAACTGCTTTGAAAGCAGGTTTGGATCAAACCAATGTAAAATATGAAATTATTAGTTCTAATAAAGTAGGTGAAACAGTTTCAGCAGATATAACCATTAAAGCATTTTATGCGATTTTGTTCTCTTGCTTGTTAATGTTCGTATACATTTTGATTCGTTTCAAAAAATGGCAATATGGATTGGGCGCGGTAGCGGCTTTGATTCATGACGTATTGGTTGTATTGAGTGTGTATGTGATTTTTGAAAATGTAATGCCATTTTCACTTGAAATTAACCAAGATTTCATTGCTGCAATTTTAACTGTAATGGGTTATTCAATGACCGATACCGTGGTTGTATTTGATAGAATCAGGGAATACCTGTCAGAACGCAACAAAACAGATTTAGATCCTGCAGAAAGAAACTCAGTTATCAATTACGCTTTAAACAGCACATTGAGCAGAACCATCAATACTTCATTGACTATCTTCTTTGTGTTATTGGCCATTTTTGTATTCGGTGGTGATACCATTAGAGGATTCTCATTTGCATTGTTAATTGGAATTGTAATTGGTACTTATTCTTCAATATGTATTGCTACTCCAATTGTAATTGACTTCGATAAAAAGAAGAAATAAACAATTCATCAATCTCTTTAAAAACGGATAGTAAACAGTTTACTATCCGTTTTTTTTGTTCTTAAATTTGGGCATTTCACGGTTTTGTATGGATAAATACAAATTACCTTGTTTGTTAGTTGGCTGGTTTGCATAGAAATTCGTAGCATGAGAGCAATTAAAAATGTATTAGCTGTATTGGCCTTTGTATTGGCCTTTCAATTTACTCAAGCACAAGATCTAGAGCCAAAAGGTAGAATTAAAGATCCTAAGAAGGTAAGCGAAAAGGCCCATAACTTATTTATGTCACAGAGACTAGAACTGGCAACCAAGCAAAGAGATTCTTTGTATGCAATGGTTGTTGCTTTCCATAAAGATACTTTGCAAAGAGGTGAAGAATTCAGGAATTTAATGGCATTGCATCTGCAGTTGGGTAAAGACAAATCAGAGCTTTCTGCACAATACAGAAAACTGATAGATGATTACCAAGATATGAATGACCGCTATACTGATTTGATTAAATCGAGTATGAGCAAAACAGAGCAATTGAACATAGCACTCAAAGAAAAAGGCGACTTGCTTCAAATCAGAGAAAAGAAATTGGCCGAATTAGAGGCCATTATTAAAAGACAAGATTCTTTAACCAATGCCTTGAGCGATATAGTTAAGAAGGCACTCTTAAGCTTTAATTCAGATGAATTAACTGTAGAAATGAAGAATGGTAAGGTGTATGTTTCTTTAAGCGATAAATTGTTGTTCAAATCTGGAAGTGCTGATGTAGAAGAAAAGGGTTTAGATGCCATTAAAAAATTGGCAGAAGTATTGAACAAGAACATGGAAATAGATGTGTTGGTTGAAGGTCATACAGATAACAAGCCCATTAAAACAGCAGTATTTGCTGACAACTGGGATTTAAGTACCGCAAGGGCCAATAATATAGTTCGTTTATTGAGTAGCAACTATGCTGTTGAACCCAAGAGATTAACTGCTGCTGGTAGGGGAGAGTATCAGCCAAAAGCCAATAATGAAATTGCAGAGGGCAGAGCTAAAAACAGAAGAACAGAAATTATTCTCAGTCCAAAATTGGATGAATTGTATAAAATCATCAATAAGAAAAGATAGAAGTTGGCTAAGTAGTTAAAACGAAATGTTTCTGCTGCCTCTATAGAAAGTTTAGTGTACTAAATAGGGAATAAAATCGCTTAGTTTTTTTAGTTTATAATCTGCCAAGCACCATTCAGGTCTTTCATATTGAACAGGGTCAGGAACAACTGTACAATACATTCTCGCAGATTTTGCTGAGAGCATTCCATTGATTGAATCTTCTAATACCAAGCAATTTCTTGGGTTTGAATTCAAGCTACTTGCCGCTGTGATAAAAATTCCTGGATGCGGTTTGCCATAAGGCTCATGTTCTGCCGAAAATAAATCAGGTATCCATTCTGACAAATGCAGCTTTGCAACCACGGCTTCAATTAATACCATTGAAGATGATGAGGCAAGTGCAATTTTTTTATGCTTAGATTGAAGTACCTCTAACAATTCATAGACACCCTCCATGGCTTTTCCATCCTTTTGAATGTACCCGATCATGCATTCTATGATGTCTTGTTCTGTTTTTGCAAAATCAGGTGATTCCCATGGATGGTAATGGTACCAATAGGCAACAACCTCTGACAATCTAAATCCCATTACCTCTCGCAACAAGTCATCGGTTAAGTTCAAACCAAGTGCCCCAAAAACTGCTTTTTCGGCTTTCTTCCAAAGTGGCTCTGAATCTATCAGCAAGCCATCCATGTCAAACAAATAGGTGTCTATCGGATGGAGGTTCATGCCTGCATAAAGCTTTCAATATGTTCTGGTTCAATAGGAATGTGCTCCATTAAATCTATACAGCCATTTTCTGTAATAAGGATTTCATTTTCTAAACGGATGCCAATGCCTTCTTCTTGAATATAAATACCAGGTTCGCAACTAAATGTCATACCGGCTTTCATGGGTTCGTAACGCATACCTACATCATGTACATCTATGCCCAAGAAATGACTGGTGCCATGCATGAAATAACGCTTGTATGCTGGCCAGTTTGGATTTTGGTTTTTTATATCATTTAAACTCAACAATTTTAAATCTACCAATTCTTTTTCCATGATTGCACCAACTTGTGCTTGGTATTCCATTAACATCACCCCAGGTTTTAAAAGTGCTTTTGCAGCTCTCATTACATTGAGTACAGCCCAATAAACTTCTTTTTGCCTGTTGGTAAATTTACCGTTTACTGGAATCACACGTGTCATATCACTAGCATAATTGGCATAATCAACACCACTATCTACCAATACCAAATCGCCATCTTTACA
>CANHRW010000199.1 GCA_947462865.1 Bacteroidota bacterium
ATTCTTAGGAATCAATACGCCACAATTTCCTTTTGCTTTGATACGTTTGTTAATGGTATCAACTTTGGTCAAAGTTGAAGCAGTTAAATTGGCCCAACCAAAGAAAGGATTGCTTGTAGAACCTGTTCCCCAATTAACAGTTACACTTGGGGTAAATGGCCCTGGGGCTAATGTGGATACCAAAAGTGGATTTGGCCCTATTTTAAGGCGGATCATTTCATTCTTGCCTTCATTGCTGCCATCACAGGCATCAACTAATATGCCCATTATTTCAAAGCATTTTGAAGGGATATTGCCTGGTCCACCCCCATTGGTACACGGTTGTGACAAAGCTATTTTTATGAAACAACTAAAAATCAGAAATAATAATGTCTTGGTTTTGCTTCTCATTCATTCAAATCATTCACTACGAATTAAACGAAATAATAGCAAAAAGAGGGTGTTTTTGCAATTTACTACAAAACTTGATAAAGGTCATTTTAGTTGTAAGCAGATTCCCTCAATTGCTTAACTGCTTCACTAGCTATATACTCATCAAATGTCATACGTTTATCAATGCATCCTTTAGGGGTAATTTCAATGACTCTATTTGCAATAGACTGTGACAAGGCATGGTCATGTGAACTGAAAATGGCTACGTGTTTCCAGTCGGTTAAGGCATTGTTTAAAGCAGTAATAGACTCCAAGTCTAAGTGGTTGGTAGGTTCATCCATGAGCAAACAATTGGCATTGGTTAACATCATTTTAGAAAGCATACACCTTACTTTTTCTCCGCCTGATAATACGTTTGATAGCTTGAACACTTCTTCACCAGAGAAAAGCATTTTACCTAAAAAACCACGGATATAGGTTTCATCTTTTTCAGCAGAGAATTGTCTTAACCAGTCAACCAAATTTAAATCACCCGTAAAATATTGGGCATTTTCATTGGGTAAATAGGCTTTGGTAATGGTTTGACCCCATTCAATTTTTCCGGAATCAGCTTGCATGTCACCGTTTAATACCTCAAAAAAATGACGAATGGCTAATTGGTCTTTTGACAATACAGCTACTTTGTCGTTTTTATCTAACATGAAAGAGATGTCATTGAAAAGGTAGTGACCATCGGCCGATTTTTTAGAAAGGCCTTCTATATTTAAAATTTGGTCTCCAGGTTCTCTGATAGGTCTGAACAAAATAGCAGGATATTTTCTAGTGGATGGTTTAATATCATCAATGACCAATTTTTCTAACAACTTCTTTCTACTTGTTGCTTGCCTAGATTTAGAGGCATTGGCAGAAAACCGTTCAATAAATTCTTGCAATTCTTTGCGTTTGTCTTCTACTTTCTTGTTTTGATCTGAACGTTGTCTTAGAGCCAATTGAGAGCTCTCGTACCAAAAAGTATAATTCCCTGTGTAGAGTTGAATTTTCCCAAAATCAATATCTGCAATATGCGTACAAACGGCGTCTAAAAAGTGCCTATCGTGCGATACCACAATGACGGTATTTTCAAAATCGGCTAAAAAGTCTTCCAACCAGGTAATGGTTTCCACATCCAAATCATTGGTAGGTTCATCTAACAATAAAATATCAGGGTTTCCAAAAAGTGCTTGAGCCAACAAAACCCTTACCTTTTCTTTTCCATTCAATTCACTCATTAATAATTGGTGTTTGCTTTCAGATACACCTAAGCCACTTAACATTTGCGCGGCATTGCTTTCAGCATTCCAACCATCCATTTCAGCAAATTGTTCTTCTAATACCCCGGCCCTGTTACCATCTTCCTCAGTAAAATCTTCTTTAGCGTACAATTTGTCTTTTTCTTCCATAATGTCGAACAATTTCTTGTTCCCCATCATGACTGTATGTAAAACTGTGAACTTGTCAAACTCAAAGTGGTTTTGTTTCAATACACTGATTCGTTCTCCAGGTGTGATAGAAACATGCCCTGCTGTTTGGTCAATTTCACCTGCTAAAATTTTGAGAAAAGTAGATTTTCCTGCTCCATTGGCACCAATAATTCCATAACAATTGCCTGGGGTGAATTTTACATCTACCTCTTCAAACAATACCCTTTTACCATACCTGAGCGCCAAATTAGAAACTGAAATCATATATTTTATTTTGAGGCTGCGAATTTAGCGCAATTCTCTGAATAATCTGAATTGGATTCTATGAACGGCCGATTTTGTATACTTCAAAGTAGCTTTAATAAGAGCTATTTATGATTGGGATAGTAAAACTGTTGTTTGAATGCAGGATATTTTTCAAGGTCTTTTCGAACTTGAATTTCAATTGACGATACCGTCTTTTTAGCCAACGATATTGCCAGTTGTTTGAGATGCGTATCGTCTAAAATGACATAGAAGTTTTTTTTCTTAAATACTATGGCATTGTGTGGAGGCGTTTTTGCCCAATCTGGTATTGGTTCCCCAATGGCATTGTTTAAAGGTATCATTAGAGAAACTAGGCTGTCAGAACTCAATAAAAATTGGGAATGGTAGCCTTTTAAAATGCCGCCAATACTTGCCTTTAACGCAATATTATATTGATTATTAGAAGTGTCAATCATTTCCAAATTGAGTGCAATTGCTGGTTTATTCAATACATAACAAATGAGGGCATTAGGCGCTGGTTTCGAGTTGATTTTTTTTTCTTTAAATAGTTTTTTTACTTCATTTAAATAATACCAATCAAATAAGTCAATCTGTTTGTTGTTGAATTGGTAGCCTTCAATGAAACTTTTTTGCGTATAATTTAAATTGGAGTCTAAGATTTGAATACAAACTCTGCCAAAAGAAGGTTTAAAAACATGGCATGATGAGCCAGTTAAAACCAATAAACATAACGGAATCAAATATGAAATGGCTTTTTTCAATGGATGTTTTGTGTAGATTGATATTTACAAAAATAGGTGCTTGATTGAACAGCAACTATATTGCACTAAATTTTATTTTTCTGTTTCACTAGTAACTTGTATTTTGCGGCTATGATTAATATAACATTACCAGATGGGTCCGTTCGTTCGTATGAGCGGGGCATTACCGGACTGGAGATTGCAAAGTCAATCAGCGAAGGATTGGCAAGAAATGTACTTGCTGCAAAAATCAATGGGGAAGTCTGGGATCTAGCTCGTCCTATTTACACTGATGCGAACCTCCAATTATTAACCTGGACAGACAAAGATGGTAAATCAACTTTTTGGCACAGTTCAGCCCATTTGATGGCTGAAGCCTTAGAGTCATTGTATCCGGGTGTTAAATTTGGAATTGGACCAGCAGTAGACAACGGATACTACTATGATGTTGATTTCAATGGGCAAGCTTTTTCAGTTGAGGATCTCAAAAAAATTGAGGACAAAATGCTGGAATTGGCCAAGACCAATAGCAACTTTACCCGCAAAGAAGTGAGTAAGTCTGATGCCATTGCCTATTTCACCGAGAAAGGTGATGAATACAAATTAGAACTCTTACAAGATCTTCAAGATGGAAACATTACCTTTTACGAACAAGGAAAATTTGTAGATTTATGTAAAGGGCCGCATATTCCCAATACTGAATTCATCAAGGCCATTAAACTCATGAGTGTTGCTGGTGCTTATTGGAGAGGGGATGAAAAAAACAAGCAATTGACGCGCATTTATGGGATTACTTTTCCTAAAAAATCTGAGTTGGAAGAATACTTGGTAATGCTTGAAGAAGCTAAAAAGCGCGACCACAGAAAGTTAGGTAAAGAACTCGAAATTTTTACTTTTGATGATGATGTAGGCCCAGGTTTGCCCTTGTGGTTACCCAATGGCGCTGCAATCATAGAATTGTTAGAAGGCTTTGCCAAGAAAACAGAAGAAGATGCTGGGTATGTAAGGGTAAAAACACCTCATATTGCCAAAGAAAGCATGTACATAAAGAGTGGACATTTGCCTTATTACAAAGACAGTATGTTTCCACCAATGGAAATGGATGGGGATACCTATTACCTCAAA
>CANHRW010000200.1 GCA_947462865.1 Bacteroidota bacterium
CTAAGATTAATTGCCAGAGCTGGAGCAGGAATGGACAATATAGATGAAACGCTTGCTCAAGCTCATTCTGTTAAATGCATCAATGCTGGTGAGGCCAATTCAGATGCTGTTGGTGACCATACACTTGGATTGTTGTTAAATAGTACAAGAAATATTTCAAAATCATCAAGTGAAGTTAAAAGAGGTTTGTGGTTACGTGAAGCCAACAGAGGAATAGAGCTCTCTCAAAAAACAGTGGGTATAATTGGATACGGAAATACAGGTAAAGCTGTTGCAAAAAGACTCGTTGGTTTTGGATGTAAAGTATTGGTGTATGATAAATATCTTGACAATTATGGTAACGAACACCATATTAAAGCCAGCATGGAACAAATATGGGAAGAAGCCGATATTTTAACCTTACATATACCACTAAATAAAGAAACAGATAGAATGGTCAATTTGGACTATTTGTTAAAGTTCAAAAAGCCCATTTTATTGTTAAATTTAAGTAGAGGAGCAATTGTCAAAACAGCCGATTTGATTCAGGGTTTACAAATGGGTAAAATTATCAAATGCGCCCTAGATGTTTTAGAAAACGAAGATTTAAATGGGTTAAGCCCTTTACAAAAAAAAGAATTCGACTTTTTGGTAGAATCAGACTCAGTTACAATTACTCCACATGTTGGGGGCTGGACAATAGAGAGTTATGATAAAATTTCGGAAGTATTGTTGAAAAAAATTCTAAAAATGAATGAAAAATAAGCGCGTTAAATACAGACAATTAGATGACGAATTTGTTAAATTCCTTTTAACTGATTTATTTTACACCTCTTATTTTAGAATAGCTATTTGTAAATTATAAGTAAATGAAGAAAATATACTCACTACTCGTATTTGTATTTGTGATTCAGTTGGGTCTCTTTGCTCAGTCTGGTATGGGAACAATCAGGGGAAAAGTAATTGATGGTAAAACCAAAAAACCGCTCGATTATGTCAGCATTACTATTAAACTGAATGGTGTAGCCAAAGCCACAGCTTTATCAGATGATGAAGGAGGTTTCATTATAAAGGCTTTGCAACCGGGTGAATACGAATTGTATGCCACATATGTTGGGTATCCAAACACCACTTTAAAGGGAATTTACGTTGGTGCAGAAGAAGATAAATTCATTGATTTTTCAATGTCAGCAGACAATGAACTGAAAGAAGTGGTTGTAACTGTAAAGAAAGAATTGATTGACCGAGGTGGCGTAAAAGGAGGGAAATTAACTTCACAGGAGATTATGAAATCGCCAGTGAGGAATGTAAACTCGATAGCCAATACCGTTCTGGGTGTAGAATCTAGAAACGGATCAACCCCTAACTTCAGAGGTGCAAGGGCAGAAGGTACTGCTTATTACATTGATGGAGTAAGAGTAAATGCTGGAGCAAACAGTATCCCGCAAAATGCTATCGATCAAATTCAAGTGATTACAGGGGGAACACCTGCTCAATACGGAGACTTTGTAGGGGGTGCAATCAGCATTACAACCAAAGCTCCTACCAAAAATTTCAACAGGGGTTTAGAAATTATTACAGCTTCACCTTTTAATGGTTATCTAGACAATTCACACTACAATCAGGTACAAACATTGATTTCTGGCCCAATTAAATCTATCAACAAGGGACGTGGATCTGAAGAAAGGGTGTTGTTAGGATTTTTATTTTCAGGGTCATTCACATACAGTAGAGACGGATCTTTACCAGCTGTTGACTTGTACCAAGTAAAGCCAGGTAAATTAAAAGAATTACAAAACACCCCATTGGTTCCAAGTGCTTCAGGAACTTTATTTAACGCTGCAGAATACTTGAGGGCCTCTGATTTGGAAAAAGTAGGTTTCAGACAAAATGCAGCGGGTTATTCTGTAAATATTAGTGGAAACTTTAACTACCAACCAACTAGAAATGTGAATGTAAGATTGGGCTATTTTGGTAATTTATCACAAGGCAGAAACTGGAACTCCTTCAATTCTTTAATGAATAACGACAACAATTCATTGTCAAAATCAAATGTATTTAGAACCTATGTACAATTGACTCAAAATTTTGGTAAAGATACCGAGAAGAATAAAGATGATGCAGCTAAGAATGGTGGAATTAGCAATGCTTTTTATTCTGTAAGATTGTCTTATGAGCGCATTGCATCTGAAAGCATGGATGCTGAATTTCAAAACAATTATTTTGATTATGGGTACCTTGGAAAATTTACCACATATCAAGCCCCAACTTTTTCTAGGGTTGCTAAAGGTTTTGGAACACCAGCGGATAGCTTCTTAATGGACAATGGTAAATACATCTATTTAACAAATTATTTCAGACAATCAGGTTCTGTAGACACTGCATATACATTTGAACAAGCCGATATCAATACAGTTCGTGGAAACTACACCAAAGCTTTATACAATTTCTTAGGAGCTGAGAACATTACCAACTTAGGAACTGTCAGACAATTTGGTGGCTTAATCAATGGAGACAATCCAAACGGAATTTATTCAAATATGTGGGGCAATGTTGGAACCAATGGAAATGGATATTCTAAGGGTTTATCAGAAATTTACACGCTCTATATTATGAGTGAATTTAGCATTGCACCTAAAAGCAATCCTAAGGCCAAACATGAAATTCAATTGGGTATTACTGGAGAGCAACAATTTAGAAGATCATACAGTTTAAGTACCAATGGACTTTGGTCGTTAATGCGTTTAAATGCCAACAGACAATTCTTAGGTTTAAATACTTCAAGTGACAGTGCCATTTTAAAGTTTGATCAAAATGGGGTGTTTCAAGATACGGTTTGGTTCAACAAACGCATTGTTGCAGATCAGCAAACCAATTTTGATAAAAATTTAAGAGACGCATTAATTAGACAAGGTGCAGTTGATGCAAATGGCAATCCAATTAATGAATACAGTTTTATAGATGTCAATTCATACAAGCCGAGTACTTTTTCTCTAGATATGTTCAATGCAGATGAGTTGTTAAACAATGGTAATTCAATTGTAAGTTATTCGGGCTATGACCATTTGGGAAATATTGTATCTAAAAAACCTTCATTAGATGACTTCTTAAACAATCCTACTTCAAGGTTATTGCCTGCATACCAACCTACCTATTTAGCAGCGTGGGTTCAAGATAAATTTGTATTCAAAGATTTAATAGTTCGTATAGGTTTAAGAATGGAGAGATTTGATGCCAACCAACCTGTATTGAAAGATCCTTATAGCATGGCACCAATTTATTCAGTTGGTGAGGTTAAAGGAAGCAGTGAAAGTAGATTCAGTAACTTAAAAAATCAAATTCCTACAACCATTGGCGATGATTATGCTATCTATGTGAACAATGAGAAGTTTGGTGATGGTGGGCAAAGTGCAAGTTTAAATGTTGCTGGTTTTAGAAGTGGTAACAATTGGTTTGATAGAAATGGTAATCCTGTAACCGACCCACAACAAATTGCCAGAGATGCAGGTACTACCAGAAATACACCATTACTGATAGATCCTTCTAATCCAAACAGACCTACTGCAGCATCATTCAAAGATTATGAGCCAGATTTAAAATTGTTACCAAGGGTTTGGTTCTCGTTCCCAATTTCTACAACTAGCCAGTTCTTTGGTACTTATGATATCTTAACCCAAAGACCTTCCGCAAACGTTGGACAAATAGATGATTACTATTTCTTACAAAACAGACTGAGTGATGGAGCTATTGCCAATCCGGATTTAAAAATGACTCAAGTAACCGATTATGAAATTGGTTTCCGTCAACAAATTGGTCAGGATGCTGCTTTAGGTATCATTGCTTCTTACAGAGAATATAGAAACATGGTTCAGTTGTATAGATACATTCAAGCTTGGCCAAACGACTACAACACTTTTGGAAACTTAGACTTTGCAACTGTTAAAAGTATTGGTTTAGA
>CANHRW010000201.1 GCA_947462865.1 Bacteroidota bacterium
TGGAACAACAAAATGATGCAGGAGCTGTTGGTGTAAAAATGATTGATGGAGCTGGTAAATTTTTGCCTGAATCTAAAAGGGGTTTGCCTACACCTGAAGTGGCTTTTTATAAAATTTTTGGACTTTCTGCCATGTTTCCAAAATCTACTCGGTTTGGAAAATACCATTTAGGATTTCTGTCTAAACAGGAAATACATGCAGTTGATGTATTAGCCGGCGCTTTTATGATGATTCGTAAATCTGTACTAGACAAAATAGGTTTGTTGGATGAAGACTATTTCATGTATGGTGAAGACATTGATTTGAGTTACCGCATTACCAAAGCTGGCTTTAAAAACTATTATTTCCCCAATACCACCATTATCCATTACAAAGGAGAAAGCACAAAAAGAACCTCTGTCAATTATGTGTTTACATTTTACAGGGCCATGGTCATATTTGCCAACAAGCACTATTCTCAATCCAATGCCAAACTGTTTAGTTTATTAATTCATTTGGCCATTTACTTAAGGGCATTGTTTGCTGTCATCAGTGGTTTTGTTCAAAAAGCAGGTTTGCCCATTGCAGATTTTGTTTTATTCGGAAGTGGATTTATTGCCTTAACTAGCCAATGGGGCCTTATCAAATATGCCAATAGCCAAGCATACCCGCAAAACATTGTTTTATTGAATGCTTGTGTATATTCTATTTTGTGGATGACCGGACTTTACCTAGCCAATGCTTATGAAAAAAGAAGAACCTTTTTAAGTGTTTGCAAGGGTGTGCTATTGGGTACAATTGGTATTGCTGTTTTCTATGCTTTTGTAGAAGAAAGCTATCGGTTTTCAAGAGCCTTGATTTTAATAGGAAGTATGGGTGGTGTGCTCATTGCATATCTGAACCGTTTGTTGTTTTATTTTGCCATCAACAGGCGCATGAGCTTTAAATTGGAAAGCAATTTAAGAACTGTTATTGTTGGAAATGAAGAAGAAGTGAAGCGGGTACAAGGCTTATTGATTCAATCAAAAAGTAAAACAGATTTTCTAGGATTTATTGGCGTAGGAAACAGTGCCATTGACAATCCGCTTTATTTGGGAGATGCAGCACAGCTAGACCAATTGGTTGATTTGATGCAAGTTGATGAGCTTATTTTTTGTAGCAAAGATCTTTCGGCAAACCAAATCATCAATTGGATGGGAAAAATCAGCAACCCAAAAGTCTTGTACAAAATAGTACCTCAAGAAAGCTTGTTTGTAATTGGCAGTCATTCTAAAGATACGCCTGGAGACTTTTATACCTTAGAATTCAATTTGGCTTTAGCCAAACCTTATGAACAGCGTAAAAAACGTTTGTTTGATTTGGTTATTTCTGTATGCATGTTGCCATTTATACCTGTTTTATTTTTGATCAATAAACACCCATTGAATCTTTTAAAAAACTGGCTACAGGTTGTTATTGGCAATTGTACATGGGTAGGTTATGCAACAAGTACACAAGTTCAAAATCTACCCAAAATTAAAAAAGGTATAGTAAGTCCAATCAACCATTTTGGACCCATTGTCAATGAAATAACTCTACAAAAAATGAATTTCTTATACGCTAAAGATTATTCACTAGAGAAAGACTTTGTGATTCTGCTCAAATCATTGAATCAGTTGGGTCATTCAAGCAAATCTAAATAATTTAAAAGGGCTGTATTGAACGCTTCTGGCTCTTCAATTAACCCCATGTGGGCGCTGTTTTTTAAATAAGCAATATGAGCAAACTTACATGTAGCAGCTTGAGCAAATAAATCTAGCTCCGGAAGCAATGTATCGTACTTGCCAATCGCCCAAAAAACTGGTACAGATAATTCAGAAAGCATAGGAGTTAAATCTGGTCTTTGTATCATGGCTAGCACAGCTTCTACAATTCCCGTCTGCGAAGCATTCAGTCCTCTTACTATGGCCTCGTTAACCCATTCAGTGTTGTTGTTTTGTTCAAGAAACAATCCTGGAATAAATGCTTTTACATAGGGTTCCATTCCATTTGTTACTATGAACTCTTTGGTTTGAATCCTTTTAGCAATGCGCTCTGGTGAGTCTGCTTTAGCAGTTGAATGAATCAACCCCAAGCCTTTTAAACGCAAAGGAACTTTATTTGCCAAAGCCAATGCTACATAAGCACCCATGCTATGACCCAATGGTATAAAATTTTCAATACCAAGCTGATCGAGTAAGCCAATGACACAATCTGCCATTTCTACAATGCTGTGCGCTTGTATGGCCTTTGAATTGCCAAATCCGGGCAAATCTACCAGCACTATGGCGTGGCTGTCTTTAAAAAACAATACCTGCTCTTGGAAGCAGGTATTGTTTTGACAAAATCCGTGTATAAAAACCAGTGTACTGCGTTGTTTGTTGATGACGCCGTATTGGTTAAATGCTAACATTTGACTAGTAGAACTTGTATCTGAAATCTTTAACGCCTTTCAAGTCTTTTAAAACTTCAGAATAGCTGTATTCTACACGAGATTGATTGGCACTGCCAATTTCATTTCTGAATGGCGCTAAATCTGCAGGAACAGTTGCCGGGTTTATTTTATTTACTTGGAAAGCATAAACGGCACCATCACCTTTAAATGGACCAGTTAATTTACCAACTGGAGTTCCCATTACCGCACCAACAAAACTTGGGTCGTAACCTACATAAGGAATACTTGCGTTTTCAAATGTTTGGCTGGTAACAGGGTTCAATGATTGGTTTAGGTTTTTGCTGATTGCCTCTAAAGCAGTACCTGAAGCCATTGCAGTTTTCATTTTTTCGCTCAACTGTTCTGCTTTTTGGTCTTTTCTGTAATCAGCTAAAACACGTTCTCTTGATGCGTCAAAATTGGCTTTGCCTTTTTCTCTGATACTGGCTAAAGTAGCAATTACATATTTGTCACCACCAATGGTAATGACTTCACTCACGTCACCTTCTTTAGCTAAGTTAGCCCATTTAACAACTTCTCTTGCATCTGTAAAACCTGGTAAGAAATTATCATTTTCTCTCACATACTCTGCAATGCGCTTTTCAATTTTTTGATCTGCAACATTTTTGTTGAAGTCTTCTAAATTGGTTGAACTTGCAGCAAACTGGCTGGCTTCATTGTAAGCAGCTGAAGTTGTTTTTTCGCTGGCAGCAACTGTTCTATCAACACAAGCTACTGTGATTAATTTTTTAGATTTATTTTCAGTTACACTGATTAAATGGTAACCAAATTGTGTTTTTGCAACTAACAAATCACCTTTTTTACCTGCTTTAACAGCATCGTTGAATTCTTTCACCATTGAACCTTCTTTGAACCATCCTAAGTCACCACCTTTGTCTTTGGTTCCGTCTGTTCCAAATTCTCTAGCCAAAGTTGCAAAAGATTCACCTTTTTTAACCCTTGCCATAATTTCATTGGCTTTGTTCTTGGCTTTTAAAGTGTCTTCCATAGTAGCACCTTCAATTCTAAACAAAATATGACTGGCACGCATGGTGTACACTGAATCTTCTTTTTCACCAATTACTTTATAAACATTGTATTTGCCATTGTTAAACACGGGTCCAACTACAGTACCATTGGCGGCATTGAACAATTGGTCTTGAATGGTTTCAGGAAACTCTGTTCTGCCTCTAGGAGTTGGGTCAAATTTTGTTTCGCTGTTCAAATCAGTGTAAGTAGTATCATTGGTTGACGCTTGCAATTGTGCAACTTGATCGTTAGCCCATTTAATAACAACAGCACTGTCATCAGTTGTTGGCGCAAAATCCCAAACAACAAATTCTAATTTACGGCTATTTTCACGCTCTTTGTATTTGTATAAATTTTTCTTGAAGTACGATTTCAAGTCAGACTCTTCTGCAGCAATTGCAGTATCAGCGATTGACATATAAGGAATGGCTACAAACGCCATGTCTACATTGCTATTTTTAGACAA
>CANHRW010000202.1 GCA_947462865.1 Bacteroidota bacterium
TAAGAATATATGGGCTCAATAACATAGAAATGAGCCACCAAATTACCTCTACAGTTGGCATCAGTACTTACGATGCTGTTTACACTTTAAAAGAAAAAATTGCCAATTTTTTAGCCGCAAAAGGATTTTCTGAAATTGCTACCAATTCACTAACTAAGAGCGCCTATTACTGTGAAGAAGCATTACAACAAGCCGTGTACTTAAAAAATCCATTGAGCAATGATTTAAACATCATGAGGATGGATTTTGCATATTCTTTCTTAGAAGCCATTCAGTACAACAACAACAGAAAATTAAGTGATGTGCGTTTTTTTGAATTTGGTAAGACATATACGCAACACGGCAATACCAATGAACTAACAAATATTACTGAAACCAAGCAATTGTACATTGCTGTTCATAGTAACAAGCAGGCTGAGTCTTGGTTAGTCAAACAAACCCCTTATGGCTTTTACCAGCTTAAAAACCTACTTGAGCAGTTGACAGAAATCAGCAACCTTAGCGGTTTAAATTGGCAATACAATGACTTAACAGATTGTTCATTGTTACTAAGTCACAATAACCAAACATTAGCCAAAATAAAACAGCTACCAGCACAATTGCTCAAAGATTTTGATATTTCGGCGCCGGTATGGGTATTGGAAGTAACCTGGGATTTGTGGACAGATTTAGCCTCGAAAGCTACCTTTAAACTTAAAAAAGTACCTGTTTTTCCTAGTGTCAGAAGAGATCTAGCCTTGTTAATTGACCAATCTGTACACTACCAAAATTTAGAAAAAATTGCCAGAAAGACAGCAGGAAAATTACTCAAAGCAGTAAACGTGTTTGATGTATATGAAGGTGAAAAAATAGGTGCAGATAAAAAATCTTATGCCCTTAGTTTTATCCTTCAGGATGAAGAAAAAACATTGAATGACGCCGAAATAGAAGCTGTAATGAATAAACTGATTGCAGCATTTGAAAAAGAAACTGGTGCTAAATTAAGAGGATAATTTCATGCCGAGCAAAACAGATGCTTATTTTTTAGAAATTAAACAAAGACTGAATGCATTGCTTGTACAGTCAGAAAGCCTTAAAAATGAGATTGAAACGCTGAAGAATGATAAAAAAGAGCTAGAAAAAAAGCTCGTAGAAAAAGAACAAACAATAGAAAACTTAAAAGAAAAGAATAAAATTAGTAAAATTGCTGTGGGAATTCAGCTGTCAAAACAGGATTTGAATTTGGTCAAAAAAGAAATTGACCAGCAAATTCGTGAGATAGATGAATGCATCAGGTTGTTAAACCAGTGAAATTAAAAGGTTGAACGAACTTTCAATTAACATAAACATAGCAGGCAGGTCCTATCCAATATCGGTTCAAGTGGAACAAGAAGCCGATATAAGGGCAGCAGGCAAGCTCATACAAGACAAATTGCAGGCTTTATCCAGTCAATTTGCCGTAAAAGACAAACAAGATGCACTCGCCATGTTTGCATTGGAATTAGCCTCTGAAAATCAGCAATTACGCGATTCAATAGGCAAAGAGCAGTTAAACATTGAAAGCAAATTGCAGGAAATCATTCAAATCCTGCCTTCAGTTCACCCATAATTTAACAGTTGACAATCCGGTTTTCCCATCAACCCAAATTATTAAACTATGGAAATATTTATTGTATTTATCATTGCATTGGTAGCTGGCGGAGGACTCATGTGGGTGCTCAACAATACCATGCTCAAAAAGAAAGTTGAGATAATTGTCAAAGAAGCTGAAAACAAGGCTGAAATGCTCAAAAAAGACAAACTTCTCGAAGCAAAAGAACGTTTTCTACAACTTAAAGCGGAACATGAAAAAGAAATCAATGCCCGCAACCAAACTGTTTTAAAAGAAGAAAACAGGATCAAACAACAAGAGCAAAGTTTGAAACAAAAGTTAGAAAATGCACAACGCAAAGACGCAGAATTAGACAATATCAAACAAACCCTTCAGAAACAACTTGAAGTAGCTCAAGCTAAAAAAGATGAGGCTGAAAAGGCCTTGCAAAACCAAGTAAAACAGCTCGAAAAAATTGCTGGATTAACTGCAGACGAAGCTAAAAAACAATTGGTAGAAGCATTGCAAGAAGAAGCCAGAACTGAAGCTTTGGCTAAAATTAAAGACATTACCGATGAAGCAAAAATGACTGCTAGCAAAGAAGCAAAGAAAATTGTTTTGAGCACCATACAAAGAACAGCAGCTGAGCAAGCCATCGAAAATTCAGTTTCTGTTTTCAATATTGAATCGGACGAATTAAAAGGTAGAATTATTGGACGTGAAGGTAGAAATATCAGGGCATTGGAAGCTGCCACAGGCGTAGAGTTTATTGTAGATGACACACCTGAAGCCATTATTTTATCTTGCTTTGACCCCATTAGAAGAGAAATAGCTCGTTTGGCCATGCACCGTTTGGTAACAGATGGGCGTATTCACCCAGCTAGAATTGAAGAGGTTGTTACCAAAACCAAAAAACAAATAGAAGAAGAAATCATTGAAATTGGTGAACGTACATGTATTGATTTAGGCATACACGGATTACACCCAGAGTTGATAAGAATGGTAGGAAGAATGCGTTACCGTTCAAGTTATGGTCAAAATTTGTTACAACACTCTAGAGAGGTTGCAAACCTTTGTGCCACCATGGCTGCTGAATTGGGATTGAACGTAAAATTAGCTAAACGTGCTGGATTGCTCCATGATATTGGAAAAGTTCCGGATGAGGATCCAGAAACACCGCATGCCTTGTTGGGTATGAAGTTGGCCGAAAAATACAAAGAACATCCAGAGGTAGTCAATGCCATTGGTGCTCACCACGATGAAATTGAAATGACCTCTATGTTGTCTCCTATTATCCAAGCATGTGATGCCATTTCAGGCTCAAGACCCGGTGCTAGAAGAGAAGATTCTGAGAACTACATGAAACGCTTAAAAACACTTGAAAATATTGCATTGAGTTACCCAGGAGTTGAAACTGCTTTTGCCATTCAAGCGGGAAGAGAGTTGCGTGTAATGGTTGAAAGTGAAAAAGTAACAGATGATCAGGCAGATTTGTTGTCAATTGATTTGTCTCAACGCATTCAAAAAGAAATGACCTATCCTGGTCAAATTAAAATTACTGTAATCAGAGAAAAAAGAGCAGTTAATTTTGCAAAATAATACAGCGCGTTTGCGTTTAAAAAGAGCAGCGCGGGCCAAAGGCCCGCGCTGCTCTTTTTAAAAACTATTTTATCTTCAAATAGATAAAGTAAACCACTCCAATTAAACAAGCTAGCCATACCAATTTTAACATGGTTTTTACCAATATGGCTACATAGGCTAGTATAGCAATTCCAGCACAAACTAAGCCTATGCTCAACATTTGTTTTGGATAGTTTGATAAAAAACTGATATGGTCGTTTTCTAATTCCAATAACCATTTTTTACCAAGCGGATAGCTTGGTTGCAATTCAAAAAAACGAATGCGCACCCATTCACTCAAAGCCTTATAGGCCACAAATGGGGCCAATAGCATTAAAGCAATGCCAATTATTTTTGAAATGATATTTTGCAACATATTAATTGGCTAAAGCTTGTTCAACAATTGCCAATAATTGATCGGCCTCTAAATGGTTTTTGGCTAAAAGATCTTTTGCCTTTTGAATCATCACATTTGCCCATGCTTTGTCTTTTAATCCGTTGGCATTTACCAACACATTAAAATAAGCACCTCTTACCGCTGTTTTCACACATAAAACACCTACACCTGCGTCTGTAATTGAATTGGGATTGCCTTTTTCTATCATTGCTTTTAATAAAGCCAAACTTTCAAATGAAAGTTGCATGACTTGAAATGGCACTTCACAAGCATTTTTAGTGGCTTCTTCAATGGCATGAAGCCTA
>CANHRW010000203.1 GCA_947462865.1 Bacteroidota bacterium
CATTTTAAGCCGATTGGCGCGGGTCTTGATTTTTTGGGCACCTTTTTTATCAAGAAAAAAGGTAGCATCAAACAACCACTTGCAAGCGAATATTCAGAAAAGAATTATCTAAAATACAATTAGGTTTCGGCTGCCAATCAGCCGCCCACAGTTCTATGTTTGTAGAGTTGAGCAGATACAAAACTAATTTTATCAACTCGTATAATTGTTGTTTAACTAAAGCTTTTTTCTCTGTCATGAAATAATAGTATCTTAGCCTTATGAATTTGAAAGATTCAATAAAAGTGAGACCAGAGGAATTTACTTCATTATGCAAAAGTCATGATGTGAAATTTTTGTATGCTTTTGGTTCATCTATTCACGATAACTTTAATGAAGACTCAAGTGATATAGATTTATTGATAGAATTAGATACGGAAGACCCAATACAAAGAGGTCAGAATTTAATTGATTTATGGGATAAATTTGAAAACTTTTTTCAAAGAAAAGTTGATTTGCTGACTTCAACATCTATAAAAAATCCAATACTGAAAAAGAACATTGATTCTACTAAAATATTAGTTTATGACGGAAAAGGGCTTAAAGTATCTTTCTGATATTTTGATGGCAATCAATTTAATTGAAGATTTCACCAAGGAGATTGCTGATTTTAAAATGTACGAGCAAGATCGTAAAACACAAAGTGCAGTTGAAAGACAGTTAGCAATCATTGGAGAGGCATTAAATCAATTCAGAAAAAATGAATTAACAGTTCAAATTGAAAATGACAAACAAATTGTAGCTTTTAGAAATAGATTGGTTCATGCCTACGATAGCATTGACAATTCAATAATTTGGGTAATTTTAAGCAAACATATAAAACCGCTCAAATCTGAAATTGAAAGACTTGTTCAGTAAATTTTGTGCTAGTAAAATTCAACTACTACGGTTTGAGAAAAGCATTGAATTTTTGAAACATTATCATTTCAGCTCCGTTCAACGCTTCTAAAATTTGAAAGCGACTAATCACCATTTGCTGAACAGAGTCGAAGCAAACTACTTGGTGCGGAAGCATAACCATTAATATCCTAATTTTAAAAACAACAATCCTAACAATACCAAACTTATGAGCAAGCTGCCAAGCAGTACTTTCCAGATAGGTTTTCTGGGGTGTTGTGCATGATCTGGAATGAGTTGTTTGAAAAAATGATAGGCCAAAATATTGCCTCCAATCCAGTTCATGACAAAACTTAGAATAGGAATAGGAGGGTTCGGAATCATGGCAATGACAACCGTTGCAATAAAATAAAGTACTGCAAAAATACTCAAGCTGTTGGCAGCTGATTTATTGCCTACTGCTATTAAATTGGCTCTTAACAAATAAGCCCCAAACAAACTCGAAAAAAAGATAGAAAATACCACCATGCTCCAACTCGAATACAAAGGAACCAATGGTTGCTGTTGTTCATTGTAAACAGTGTTGTATTGGTTTTCGTCTTGTATGATTTCCATTTGACAAAGGTAATTGCATAAAGCCATATTTTTAGGAAGCACTCCATATACTAGCACTTTTTTAAAGTACAATTACCAGCTCATTGACGCAACCAATTGTAATTTTTTGCAGGTAATTTGTTACAAATTTTTTCAATAGGAATAAAAAAATCATTTCTTTATTTATATTTCGTATCATTTATATCAGGTATAAACTGATAATACAGATATGAAACATAAATATATATCAACTCAATCCAACAAATTGCTTACCTATTTTAATGAACAAAACAAACAGTGTTTTGATTACAAATGGGCTTGTAAAGCACTGCCTTTATCTAAAGAAAGTACAGTAAGAGAATTACTGAGTGATATGACAAAAAGAGGTTTATTGATGCGCCTAAAAGAGGGCATTTACTATATTATTCCTTATGAGCAGCCAGCAGAAACATTTATGCCTGACTGGCATTTGCTTGCCCAATATTTGGTCAAAGATTCCAAACATTATATTGGCTATTATTCTGCTTTGCAAATTCATAATCTCATTACCCAGCCATCTTTGAAAGAGCAAATTGTGGTTTCAAAACAAATTCGTCCGTCTGAAATCTTAATTAAAAAAATTCCTTTTCAGTTTATTTACCACAACCACAATCACTTTTTTGGAGCAAAGAAAATTTGGATAGATGGTTTCAACAAAGTGCTATGTTCCGACTTAGAAAAAACATTCATTGATTGCTTGTTTAAGCCTGAATATGCAGGTGGCATAGTTGAAGTAGCAAAAGCTATCAATGTTTCAAAAGAAAAAATTCAATTTGAATTGTTACTAAAATACGCAATACAATTTAATTCGCAAGCAGTCATCAAACGATTGGGCTTTTTATTAGAAATTTTAGAAATTCATACACCTATACTCAATAAATTGAACAAAATTAGAACAACATCGTATGTATTGCTCGATACAGAATTGCCCACATCTGGTAAGCGATTGAGCCGTTGGCGTATTCAACAAAACATAGAAACAGAAACCATTCTTTCTGCCATTTATACCTAATAAATTTATTTAAAGCCTGTTCATGAAACCCTTAAAAACATACATCTACCCCTATGATTCAACCCGGTGCTATTCAAAAAAAAGCGAACGCAATAGGTGTTCGTGACCAACAAATTGAAAAAGATTATATTCTTTCTTGGATTTTACTAGGTATTTCAAAACACAAACAACTTACTAATGCAATTGTATTCAAAGGTGGAACAGTATTGAAGAAAGTATATTTTGAAAATTATCGCTTTTCTGAAGACCTTGATTTTACCTTAGTCAATACTGAATTAAACAACGAGCAAATAATTAATTACTTCCGTGAAATGTTTGATTTTGTAAGAGTCGAAGCCAACATAATCTTAACACTTTTAGAGAAACAAGTACATCAAGATGGCAGTCTCAATTTTCACATTGGCTACATTGGCCCACTTGGTGGTCAAGGAACGAATAAAAAGGTAAAAGTAGATATTTCATACAACGAGCTTTTGGTTTATAAACCAGTATTAATGGATGTTTTTATAAGTTATACAGATATTGAAAGTTATCAAATTTTATGTTATACTTTAGAAGAAGTTTTGCTTGAAAAAATGCGTTCAGTCATACAAAGAATGCAAGCAAGAGATTTTTATGATATTTGGTATTTGTTAGCAATGCATGGCATGGGAAAACATTTTAACATTGCTGATTTTGAAATGAAATGCAAACACAAAAAAATAGTGCATACCCATTTCGCTATTAAAATTTCTGAAAGGTTGCCGCAATACAAAGCCAGATGGACTGGTTCCTTGTCTGAACAAATAAAAGAGTTACCTAATTTTGAAAATGTAGCAAGAACAGTTCAACGACAAATCAAACAAATGAGTCTGTAAATTGAACTAGGTTCTAACTTCATTTCCACTTTATTTCTTACGGCTTTTGTACCAAGGTTTTTTAGACTTGCTTTGTTGTTCATTTGTAGCTTGTGCTTGGCCTGAAGCTCCAGAGCGTCTTGGGCTTGGATTGCTGTTGGCATTGGAGCCTCTGTTATTTGCAGGTTTGGGTTTGCGGTTGTTGTTGGGTTTTGAACCTGCATTTTTAGGTGCAGTATGTGTGGTTGTTTGCGGCTTGTTCTTGTCCTTTTCAAACGCTGGCGTTTCTAAAACTGGTATTTGCAAACCAATGAGTTTTTGAATGTCTTTGAGGTAGGCTCTTTCTTCAGTATCACAAAAAGAGATGGCATTACCTGCAGCTCCTGCTCTGCCTGAACGGCCTATGCGGTGTACATACGATTCAGGTATATTGGGCAATTCAAAATTAATCACATAGGTTAATTCTTCAATGTCAATTCCACGGGCAGCAATATCGGTAGCAACCAATACCCTGG
>CANHRW010000204.1 GCA_947462865.1 Bacteroidota bacterium
AGCAATGCACAAGTTAAATTGTACAATGCATTGGGTCAAGAAGTAGCAAGCTTCAGCAAAGAAATCAGCAATGGTTCAGTAAGCTTTGACATGGATTTGAGCAACAACAATTCAGGTGTTTACTTTGTAGAAGTAAGCGATGCATCTGGTAAAGTAACCAAAGGTAAATTGGTAAGAAACTAAGCCAATTTCACTTCAAAAAATAACAAAAAGGGCAGCCCAACGGGCTGCCCTTTTTGCTTGTATATCCACACAAAAAAATCCTAAAATTGTGCAAAAAGGCACTTGCTTTTTTATTTAAAAAACACTATTCGTGCTGAAAATTATTTCAATGCAATTTTGTTTACAAACGCACATATCTTTTTTAATTTACAATTTGATGATGATTTAAAAATTGAATACCCAAATGTCGCATTTCAATAAAAGCGCAAAATTGAGGTCTAAAACAGGCACTTTTTAACCTTAAAAATCCATTTATAGCTCAAATAATCTGCCTCATAATCAGCATAAAACATCATTTTACAATTAATTACAGTAAATGGCTTGATTATTTTCCAGAATCTGCTAATTTCGTTAAGAGATAAAATTACAATTTTTTAATAATTTCAAAATCATATGAATCACTTTACACCAATCCAAACGATTAGGAGTCGGAGTTTAAAGTTGGCAAGAACGCTATTCTTGCTAGCCTCTCTCTTTTTTGTAGTGGCCAGGGCCCAGGCTCAGGTCAGCGTGACGGTAACTGGTACAGGCAATACGTTGCCTGCATTGAGTTCATCGTATTCTTCTCTAGCGGATGCCATCACGGCATTGAACGCTGTTACGTCCTTTACGGGGCCTGTAACTCTTACCTGTGCTACAGGTTCTGAGACAGCACCTGCCAAGGGTTATGTAATCAATTTCATTGGTACTACATCAGCAGCAAACAATGTTGTTATTGATGGTTCAAGTTCAGTTATCACAGCTGCGGCAATTCCTACAGCAGCAAATGGTACTGGAGCTGCAAGAGATGGAATCATCAGTTTAATCAGTGTTGACTATGTAACCATTCAAAACTTTACTTTGAATGAAAATGCAACCAACACAGTAGAAGGTGCATGGTCTGCTCAAAGAATGACAGAATTTGGTATTGGTTTGTTTGCTAGATCTGCTACAGATGGCGCACAATACAATACCATTCAAAACTGTAGCATCAATTTGGGCAATGCAACAACCAGATACCGCAATGCCATTGGTGTATTTTCTACCAGTTTTTCATCTAATACAAACGGAACTCAAGTAGCCGCAAGTATTGCTGGTACAAACTCGTTTAACAAGTTCTACGGCAATACCATTACTGGTGTGCAACAAGGATTTTATTTCATTGCCCCTGGACAAACTGCTACAGTTTTTGAATCAGGCAACGAAATTGGAAGTGCTGTAGCCGGAACAGGTAACAACATTACCTTCGGTTACACAAATACAGCAGGTGACATGACTTTCAATGGCTATTCTGGAACACAACCTTGTGGTATTTATTTCAGAAACGTAGTTGGTAACTCAGCTATTAACAATACCATTACTAACGCAAATGGTTTAACTTTAACCAGTGCTGGTATTTTCCAAGCTAACGGAACTTCTCCTTCAGGTTCTGGCGCTACTGCCATTCCTCCATGTACAACCAATTTTAGTTTCAATACCATTACCTTAACTCAATCGGCTTCTGTAGCTATGTTGGGTATAGAATTTGGAGCTGGAACTACCAATATGGCTTTAATCAGTAACAACAATAACATCTCTATTAACAGAACTTGCGTATTAACCAACTCTGGAAGAATTGATGGTATTAAAGCTTCTTATGCTGCTGCTTCAGGTCAAGTGAACAACAACACCGTAACCATTGTAGATTATTTTGCACCAGCAACTTCAATCACTAACTCAGGAGCTCTTTGGGGTATTTCATTACCAGGTGCTACAAACGGTACTACAGAGGCATTTGGTAACACAGTTACCATTAACAAAAAATTAAATGCCAATGCTACTTTTATCACTACTCACTCTGGAGCAACCTATGGTTACAACATGACCAATGCAAGTACCACCTTGATATTTGGAGATACTGTTGCAGGTAAAGGAAATAAATTCATTGCTTGGGACGATATTACAGGTGCTGGATGGAATTACAACTCTGGTATTTTTTATGGGTATAATCCAGCCACAAGTTATGGTACGCTCATATTCCAAGGTAACTCATTTGAACATGGTGCAAATGGTAGAAAATTGGCTCTAACAGGAACATGTTACATGATGTACCATGTAGGTACCTATGCAACAAGACTTTTAATTGACAGAAATACCTTTAATTTAGACAGAAGTTTGGGAACAACCGGTAGTACCTATGGTATTTATGGCTCAGGCTCTACTTTAAACATTTCAGGTGGCTACAATATTTGTAACAACACTATCAATGTAGTTGGCCCAACTGGTTTACCAAATGCAATTGGAACTTTTGGTTCTGGTGTTTACTACCCAATTTACAATACAGATGGTACAACCACTGCTGCAACTTGGGTAACCAAAAATATCTTTAACAATACCATCACTGGTTCAGGTGCTTTCAGTACCACATATGGTATTTATGATTTTTATGGTAATAACAATATTTACAACAACTATTTCAATTT
Source organism: Bacteroidota bacterium (assembly GCA_947462865.1). Taxonomy (GTDB): domain Bacteria; phylum Bacteroidota; class Bacteroidia; order UKL13-3; family UKL13-3; genus CAISCU01. The sequence goes on from CANHRW010000204.1 coordinate 2,664, forward strand.
GGGTTCTTTCTACAAAAAAGGAACTGTAAACTTGGCGGGTATTTATTCTGCAGGTTCTGCTACATCAACAGGTGTAATGAACATTTACAACAATGAATTTGCGGCATTAAACCATACCGATTCTGCATGGTGGACTGTGAGTGTATATGGTATATGGCATTCAGGTTCTGTAACTGCTAACATTTACAACAACACAGTAAAAAGCATTACCACGGGTATCAACTCATTGCAAAGTACACCTGGTGTGTATTTCTCACAAGTTGCAGGTGTTTTGGTAACAGGTGGTACTACAACCAATGTATTCAGAAACAATATCTACAATGTATTCTCTTCTCATTCAGATATCAACTCAAATGTATCTGGTATTAAAATTACAGGTGGTACAACAACCAATGCGTATAATAACTTAATTAACATATCTGGTCAAATGCCAAATATGAGCAATAGGTTTGCATCAGTTGCGGGTTTCCATATAAGTGGAACAGCTACCAATACACTTTCTAACATTTACAACAACACTGTTCATTTAAATGCGACTTCAACAGGAGCTAACTTTGGTGCAGCTGCTGTTTACCATGTGGCAAACGCTACAGCTACTACATCTAACTTAATATTGAACAACAATATTTTTTATAACAACTGTACGCCAACTGGTAATGGCGGTTCTTATGGAATGCGTAGAAGCTTTTTAGCTACCGGTGGTTTAAATAATTACAGTGCTGCTTCAAGCAACAACTATTGGTTTGCAACATCAGGTATGTACTTTGACTCTACTTTACAGGTGTCATTGAACGACTTCAAAAGTTTTGTATCTCCAAGAGAAGCAGGTTCTGTAACAGAAACCCTTACTTTCTTAAATACCAATAACCCAGCATTGGCATCTTACTTGCGTTTAGATCCAACCATTGCAACACAAACCGAAGGTGGTGCAATTACTTTGGCTGGAAACAGTACCGATGATTATTTTGGAAATGCTGTTCGCACTGGCTATCCAAAAACTGGCCAAGTATACGGCGGTGGTGCAGCTGCAGATATGGGTGCATTTGAAGATGATTTGGTTCCTGCAGATTTTACAGGTCCAAACATTACTTTCACGCCATTAGCTAACACTACAGATATTAACCCAGTTACTTTAAATGTAACCATTAAAGACCCTAGCGGAGTTCCTACCAGTGGTCTAGGAACACCAGTGTTGTACTTTAAGAA
>CANHRW010000205.1 GCA_947462865.1 Bacteroidota bacterium
ACCCACTTGATTTCGCTCACAAACCAAGCATTGCCATTTACAAATGGGTTCCTTTCTGCAAACTGACGACCTGTTGAATCGGATACTAAAAAGTATTTCACATTGAGCATGTTGTATACTTCCATGTTTTGTTTGCTCAGGTGCCATTCAATTAGTTCTTGGAACCTTCTCATTTTAGCACCATGGTAACCACCTATTGATTTGTGATAATAAGCGGTCAATGCATCTTTGTCAAAATCAGTATTGTTATTGTAAACCCTATAATGAGGGTCTGGATCCAATAAAATTTGTTCATCTACTGGTGATTTTTGAACCGCTGCTTCCGCTTTTTTACGTTCAAAATCATCATCGTTTAAATACCTTTTGTCTACACTCCATAAATCAATGGTAATGATCAAGCCCAAAGCTAAAATTAAAAGTTCTGATTTTATTTTTTTTAGCTGGTACATCCATATCAAACCAATGCAAATAAGAATAAAAAATAAAGACCTAAACCCATCTGTTTGTAGGAGTGATTGACGGTCTGATGCTAGTGAACCTCTTAACCATTCAGGTAATCTTTCGTCGGCTGCGGCAGTAAAGTCAAAAAATATTCCGGGCATTACTGTAAATATCAAACAAGCACCTCCAATCAAACCTGCAGACCATTTCAACGATTTATACAAGTGTTTTTTGTCAATTGGGTGTTGAATCAGTTCTTTAATAGAGAGGATGGCCAATAGCGGGAAAAGCGTTTGTGCCACACAGAGAATAAAAGTAACCGACCTGAATTTGTTGTACAAAGGGAAATAATCAAAAAACAAATCGGTCAGCAATGGGAAATTCTTTCCCATAGACAAGAAAATCGATAAAACTGCCGCTCCAAAAATCCACCATTTTTCATTTCCTTTTAAGTAAAACATACCAAATACAAATAAGAAAACAATGATTGCTCCGTAGTAAATTGGGCCAGCAGTAAATGGCTGATCTCCCCAATAAACCGGCATTTGTTTGATGACTCTTTTGGCATCAGGAACACCGTTATCTCTTAATTTTTCATAGGTTTCGCTTGATGTAGACATTTCTCCATTTGACGATCCACCATAAAAATTTGCCATTAGCAATGTAAATGGTTCCATAACCCCGTTGCTCCAGGCCATAGCATAATCTTTGTCTAAGCCATTACTGCTATTGGCTGTATTTGCTTGACCAGAGGCTGTTAGCGTAAGTTCAGATTGGCTTCTGATACTGTATTTTCCGTATTCTTCAGTAGTTAATAAACCAGTAATATTGGTGCCAATTCCTACCAATGCAGCAAGCAATAAATAGGTACCGGTTAACACAAATGATCCTAATTTTCCATTTTGAATGTGATTGATAAGTTCCACCAACATCCAAATTAAAATGATAAAAATTAAATAGTAGGTAATTTGCAAGTGACCTGCTGCCAATTCAAATGAAACGGCAATACCGGTAAATACAGCACCTAATAGTTTGTGTTTGGTAAATGCATAGCGAATTCCTGCCAATACCAATGGGATAAAAGCAATGGCATTTCCTTTGGTAATGTGTCCGGCATCTATATTGATAAAATTGAAACTCGAAAATGTAAAAGCCAGGGCTCCAACTATTGCCAAGTATGGGTTTACCTCAAAAGTTAATAGCAATAGGTAAAAGCATATAAACAACAATAGAATGGTATCTGCTGGGTGTTTAAATACATCCGAAAAGGCAAAAAGAATGTCTGAGGTGATATTGCCATGGTAAGAAGCACCAATTAAATAACTAGGCATGCCCCCAAATATGGAATTGGTCCAGAATGTTCTTTCACCCGAAGCCTTTTCAAAGTTTGCAATTTCTTGGTAGGTTGCTTTCCATTGTAAAACGTCGTATTGTTTTAACACTTTACCACTGAAAATAGGGTTAAAGTATGTGGCAACTACCAATAAAATAACACCTAATGCAATGAGATGAGGGATGAATTTTTTAAGAAAAGTTGGTTTCATTTATCAAAAATTTCCGAAATATAAATAAATGGCAAGGAATTAAAGCAGATTTATGAATGAAGCGGGCAAATTCTTATTTTATCCTATTTTTTACTTTCTTTGGGTTTGTTTTAAGCGCAATATGATAGAACTACAAACAGATTTTAACCGGTATTTTAAACAACAATTTGATACAACCCAACAGTTTATCATTCCATTTATTGAACAAACATTCCCTATTGCTCAGGGTGCGAAATTTTTGGAAGTGGGAAGTGGATATGGTGGAATATGTAAAGCTTTTGCCGATAAAGGTTGCAGGGTTACAGGTATTGAATTATGGGATTATGCCAGCAATATTGCCAAAGATTTTTTACAAGAAGAAATCATATCGGGCAAAGTACAAATCATCAATAAAAACGTGTACGACATAAATCCTGAAAAAGACCTTGATGAAAAATTTGACCTGATAGTGTTAAAAGACACCATTGAACATATACACGACCAAGAAAAATTTGTAGCACATATCATTCATTTTTTAAAACCTGGCGGTAGAATTTTCTTTGCCTTTCCACCTTGGTTGATGCCATTTGGCGGTCATCAACAAAGTTTAGACAGTAAGTTTTTACATTTCTTACCTTACTTCCATATTTTTCCTACACCAGTTTACAAAGCGATCTTGAAACTGTTTGGAGAAAGCGAAGGTCGTATCCGTGATATCTTAGAAGTAAAGGAAACTCAAATTAGCATTAACCGTTTTGAACGGATTGTTAAAAGCGCTGGTTTTGTGATTCAGAAAAGAGAACTGTATTTAATTAATCCAAGTTACTTGTATAAATTTGGGGTTAAGCCACGCAAACAATTTACTTTGCTCACATCAATTCCATGGTTGAGAGACTGGTTTACAACAACCTGTTATTACGTATTGGAACGTCCTAAAAACTAATGTTCGGGTGTTGAAGTTGGCTTTCCAAAAGTGTTTTTACTGTACACCCTTTGTAATTTAAATTCTCTTGGCTGCGTAATCATTAAAGGAACTGTTTCTACCAAAACAGAAGAGGTATCTAAGCCAAATGCTTTTTCTTCGCTCAAACTTAACTTGTCTAAGGTGAAATACATCTCCATAATCCGTTTTTCAATTCCACTCAATTCATTGTCATGAGAAAGGTGCCTTTTTAACACAACAAATCGGAAATCTCCTGTGATGTTTTGTCCCCTTAAAGACGCATATCTAGAACGCACATCAACTTCTCCATTTTTAACCAATTCTTCTACAACGCGTCTGAAATAAAAGTTGATTTTTTGTTCTACCCTAAAGCCTAACCTGAATTCTACACGAACCACATCATTAGGAATAATGTGATCTACGCGGTATTCCATGGTATATGGCTTGTCATCTACATGTATGTGCACGAACCAATAGACGTCAGCTCGTTTGGGCCTTTTCTGTAAAATAGAATAAATCACCTTATTCTCTATTTCCATTAAGTTATCTGCACTGGTTAGGTAAACCAAATGGGTAGAATATTTTGAAATAGAATTGTCTTTACTCAACTCAAACAACAGCGGTAGGTAATCTTTTAAATTCACAAATTCAGTAAGTCTATTTTTAATTTTACGCCCTCTGTACCAAATATACATAACGGCCATAAAGGCTGAACTAACAAGCAATGTCATCCATCCACCAGCAGGAATTTTTTCAATATTTGCAATTAAGAATGCGGCTTCAATAGTTGCATATACCAATGAAAGTACTACAATCAATAGTTTTGGAGCTTTAATTTTTTGCAAGAAATTCATGAGTAGTATGGTAGTCATAATCATGGTAATGATAATGGCAAGTCCATAAGCTGCCTCCATTTTTGCTGATTCTTTAAAATACAAAACAATGGTTACGCA
>CANHRW010000206.1 GCA_947462865.1 Bacteroidota bacterium
CAGCAATATAACTTAAAATTGTATAAAAAATAACTTAAATACAGATTAAGCTTACAACACAAAAAAACCCGATTGCATTGCAACCGGGTTTTTATAAAAGGAGATCGTTCTCTTAGAAACGGAATCCTAAACGAACAGAAGTTGTTGGAAAATTCATCAAGCCTGTGTCAATTGAAGAACTACCTTCACTAATTGTACCTTCAACAGCTGCAACTCCAGAAGGTGTTGATTTTTCTTTTTGTTCTGATGTAGATGTATAGCTTAGACCCCAACCCATTTCACCACCTACATAGATTGCATCAGTGAAATAATAGTCTGCACCAAAAACACCTCTTAATCCAAAACCAATTGTTCCACCACCTGATGTTTCGTATTTATCTCCTGCGCCTGTCCATGCAATACCATCGTCTGAACCATCAGCAGTTTTATTTGAACCAGTTCCAAATCCCAACATTAATTCTGCACCATAATAAGGAGAGAATTTAGATGTGCCTGCAAAATGTTTTTCAGCACCAACAGCAAGGTTCAAATCAAAACTAGAAGTTTTAATTGTTCCGGTTTTTTTGTCAGTAGCTGCTCCGTCACTGATGTTTTCAGTAAAATTGCTTGTTCCGAGGTTTAATCTCACTCTTGCAGCCATGTTATCTTTTAAGAAATACCTGTAACGAATTTCTGGTGTACTAAAGCCATTGTCACCCCCTAAATTCAAAGATAACTGAGTTTCTAATGTAGAAGAACCAGCAGTTGGTTTTTGTGCAAATGCCAACATACTTAATGCTGCAAATGCGCTTGAAAGGATTAATTTTTTCATGTTTGTAATAAATTTACAATTGCAAGTTCATTATAAATTTATTATAGGCAAGTCTAAAAACAAACGCCAAATGTTTATAAGTACTTTTTTTTATACACTTTAAAATTTAACTTATGGTATTGATTTCGCATTTGAAATGTTACTTAACTACATTTGTTTATATATAAAAGAACAACAAATGAAACAGCAACTACCAAGAAGAAGTTTCTTAACTAAACTCAGTGCAAGTATTGCTACTGCTCTTGCAACACCATTGTTGAGCTTTTCCAAAAGAATAGAGAATACAACTCAGAATCAATCTGCCAATAAGCCTATATTAACAATTCAGCCAATGGGATTTCAATGGGAAACCATAGACCCTTTTTTATTTTGTGTGCACCATGAAGATTATTTTCCGAAAGGAAATTTACAATGCGGACCACAAGGCTCTTTGGCTGGTAGACATTTGGGAGATGATTTTATTTTAAAAGATGGGTATAGAATGTACCATGGTAAAACGGTGCCAGGTTTTCCTGGTCATCCGCATAGAGGTTTTGAAACCATTACTGTTGTTAGAAAAGGTTTGGTTGACCATGCTGATTCTATGGGAGCAGCAGGCCGCTATGGCAATGGCGATGTTCAATGGATGACTGCTGGTAAAGGCGTTCAACACTCTGAAATGTTTCCTTTGTTGAGCCAAGAAAAAGAAAATCCATTAGAGCTCTTTCAAATTTGGTTGAACTTACCAGCAAAAGATAAAATGGTAAAACCACATTTTAAAATGTTTTGGTCTGAGGACATTCCTAAAATTGAAATGGTTTGTAAATCGCAGGCTAAAATTTCAATAGAAGTAATTGTAGGCAAGTTTAACAAAGTAAAAGCGTTGCAACCACCTCCCGATTCTTGGGCTGCCAATCCATTGCATGAAGTGGCTATTTGGAATGTATTCATGGAACCCAATTCTCAATTAGTACTTCCTTTGTGTTCAAAAGGCATCAATAGAAAATTGTATGTATATGAAGGTGCTCATTTGTCAATCAATGAACAACCTATTCCGGCATACCATGCTGTTACTGTAGACGGAACACAGTACATTCAGTTAAAATCTGGAGAGAGCCCTTCACAAATTTTGGTATTACAAGGGAAGCCTATTGGTGAACATGTTATTCAGTACGGCCCATTTGTTATGAATAGCAAGGAAGAAATAGAACAAGCCTTTGAAGATTACCATGCCACTCAATTTGGAGGATGGCCATGGCCCAAATACGACCAAGTACATGCACGTTCAGCTGGAAGGTTTGCCAAACACGCAGATGGTAAATTAGAAAAGAAAGCTTAGAACTTAAAATACAAGGCTGCTTCTCCAGTTAGGTTGTAGGCCTTAAAGTTTTCATAGGCTGCATACCCAGTCATGAGGTTGAATCCAATTTGATCAAAAATTGGAATCTCAATGCCAAAGCCAACACCACTGTTTGAATAGCTATCCGTTTTGGTTTCGTATTGATTGGTATTTTCATTGAAAAAATTTTTATCCTGGTTGTAGTAATAATGGTTGCCTTGGTACAAATACAAGGTGATTTTTTGCCCCTCATTTAATTTGTAGAGAAAGGTACAGCCTACACTATATACTTCTTGGGTGCTGTTCTTAAAAGGCGCAAAATTTACTTGAATACCCCACTTACTTGGGGTATATCGGTAAGACAATCCATAGCCAGTTGTAAAACCAAGGCCTGCTCCTAAAGAGTGTTTTGATTTTTTTGAAACCTCTAGGTCTTGTCCTTTTAAAGAGGCTGAAAAAATGAATAAACTCAAGAGGGTAATTGGGATTAATTTTAAAGTTTTCATTTGTGTTTTATTTTTCGAAGGTATTAAAAGGTAAAAATACTTACAAAAAATAATAAATAAACCTAATATATATCACCATTTAAGTTCAATTGTGTCTTATCAATTGCAATACCTTTACAGGGTACTTTAATACCCAAATACAATGAAAAAACTAATGACTATTTTGGCCTGTGGTGTCACATTTGCATCGCAAGCCCAGCAAACCCTTTTGAATGGAAATTTCGAAAAATGGGACTCTGTAGTAGCTGCTACCCCAAGCTTTTGGCTCACTTCTGAGCGCGAAAATATTGGTTTAAGTACAGCTACCAAAGCTACCGACGGATACAGTGGTTCCGCTATTAGATTGGAAACCAAAGCAGGAGATGAGCGTGTGGCTTTTGGTTATTTTGTCAACACAGATGGAGATCCTACTCAGGGTGAGGGGGGCACGCCATATACACAAAAGCCAACAGCTTTAAAAGGTTATTTTAAAGGGACTATTGTGAGTGGAGACAGTGCTGTGTTGTTATTAATCTTTAAAAAAAATGGCAGCATTATTAGCAACCAACAATTTAAGTTTGGTGAAAGTAAGGCATCCTATACCGCTTTTGACTTTACAATTAATTTAACCGAAAACCCAGACACTGTTATATTAGCAGGTGCTGCCTCGAACGTGGTAGATAACCAAAATCCTCCTATTGGTAGTGTGGCCTATTTTGATGAACTTTCTTTTGATGGGGCATCTATAACACAACAACTACCCAACAGCAATTTTGACAGTTGGGAGTTTTTAACTTACTATGACTTACAAAATTGGACAGTGATGGGTAGTAGCAATTCACATACTACGGATGCTTACAAAGGCAACACGGCTGTAAAATTAAGTACCCAAATGGGAGGAGACAAAGCTTATGGTTCAGCATTGTTTTATGGTTCAGTTGACCAAAATCAGTTCAATGGTCAGGCATATTTCCCATATACCAAGCAAAATGACACCTTGGTTTTTTATTATAAATATACGCAAGTAGGTGGAGATACAGCAGTAATTTTTGCTTCGTGTAAAAAAGACATTTCGGAAATAGGTGGTGCTTATGTTTTGCTTCAACCAACAACTGCATATACAAGGATGGAAGTTCCTATTGTAACTTTTCAAACGCCAGATTCTATGATGTTGGGTTTTGGAGTTGCAACCGGACAAGTAACGGCTCATGTTGGTAGTGAATTGTGGATTGACGAAGTAACAC
>CANHRW010000207.1 GCA_947462865.1 Bacteroidota bacterium
GAATTTGAATTACCTAAATGAAAAAGAAATTACGGGCCAGGGAACAACAGCTCTCAGAAAATTCAATGAATTAAAGGCATACGCCAAAATACATGTAAACAAGCTATATGCTGGTAAAAAGCATTTAAATTTAGAATTGAGCTATAAAAATCAGCAAACAAATAGAACAGGAAATGCATCAATAGATGGCATAGAATTAAAAAGCGAATTTATAAAAGCAGGTTTAAATTATGTATTGTTTGACCAATTAGAATTAGAGCTGGCAACCATCTTGTTTCAAGCAAAAGGAAATGAGTTCATTGCCAGTAGAAATACCGTAAACGAAATTGATTTCTTTACTGCTTACAATACTCATCTCAAAGAACAAATTTATGTAGGAGGTTTAAACTACCAATTTGGTGAAAACACCTGCTTAAAATTTCAATACCAACAAGCCAACAGAGACAATCAACTTGATCTTCAAAAAAACTATACCTTACACAGATTTGCTGTCATCTATAACTTGTTCTTTTAATATGAAAAATAAATTTAAAATATTGTGTGGCATTTGTTTAATAACACTGGTTATTTCGTGTAAAAAAGAACCAGCTGCCGAAGGACCAGAATTGGTTGATATTTTTGGCAAGTTTGAAGTATTAAGTCCATTGAGGGCCAGTCAAAAAACAATTGATTTCTCAAAAGATGAACATTTGTATTTTACTGCCAAACTTTCTATTAGAACCAATTGGACACTAGAAATTGTTGGCATAAATAGTGGTGCCAAAAAGGTATTTACTGGCAATGAAAAAGACCTCATCAGCAACCCCATTGATTGGAATGGAACCATCACATTTGCGCCATTTTTTAGAAAAAATGAACCTTGTTTTGCACGACTTTTTTTTAGTCAACTAAAAGATACTTTGTATTCAGATACTGTTGTGATAACAGGCATCAGACCTACCCCACAAGTAAATATTCTAATAGATGATTTTGAGAGTCCACAAAGACCCTACAGTACTTTTAGCGAAGGTCAACAAAGTTATAACAGTACAGCAGTTAACTTTCAAGGAATTGCACCTGCCGAAAAAAGCAGGTATTATGTACTTGCTGGGAATCATGGTGCAACAGCAAGTCTATTTCTATGTGGTATGAATTTGGCTACCAAAATTAGCCAGGCAGATACCAATGGCCTATATTTTAAATTTGCAACCGATAACCCAGACAAAATATATTTCAATGCATACGTTTATGGATGGGGCGATAACAAAGCTGAATTAAGTATCGAGTTTCAAGAAGATGACAATAAAAATGGTACTTATGAAGCAGCCGAAGAGGGCACATACAATTATAAACTAGCCGTCAATTGGACAGGATGGAAACTGATTAGCTTTCCGTATTCGGCAACTAAGATTTCAACTTCTGGAGGCTTTGGTAATGTAGACCGTACCGGTAAAAAAGACCCAGATAGAATTATAGCTACACAGTTCCTATTACTTGCCAAAGCGGGAACAAGTGGCAATACAAGAACAGGTATTGATTTTTGTTCATTTACTTACAATACACCTTTTCAGCCCTAATGAATAAGCAGTTTATATATTGCCTTTTGCTGTGTTTATTCCATTGGAGTTGCGGGGTTTCTGTGCGAACCATTGAATTAGTAGATGAATGGGGCAACACCTATTTCGATAAAAAACTAGAGCTTACTCAAGTTGAAACAATCTATGATGAGAGTACTACAGATGTATGGGGTTTAGAAAAAACTGCCTGCAAAGATGTTTCAAAATATGATTCGCTTGCAAAAGGCGGTAAGAGCTGTTTACATTTAAATTGGAACAAATCAGACAATTGCCCTTGGTTGGGAATGGGAATTGGATGGAACGGCTATGTTGCAAAAGACATTAGCGATTGGATGAAAAATGGCAGTTTGTGTTTTGATTTTAGAAGCACACAAGGCAGTGCATTTATACCAACACTAATTTTCTTGTTTGAAGATTACAATGGAAAGCAAGCGGCAGCTGTTTTAAAATCGAGCCATTTGAGTAATTATCCAATTACTGAAAATTGGCAAAAGGTAGCCGTTCCATTGAGCCTATTTCTGGAAAATAACTCCACAAAATGTGATTTTAGTTTTATTAAAAGTTTAAACATAGAATTTCAAGGTTCGGGCAATTTTCTAATAGACAATATTGAATTGGTTCGACAAAAAAAACAAAGCATTGTCCGCAAAAAATATGGAGAAACTATTACTGCTAGTTTTCCAGTATTGCTTTTTGATGGAAATATTTCTAACCATTGGGGATTTGGTCAATTTCAAAACAGTCTAATTGAGTTAGATACCAGCATACTTTACAACAATAAACCTAGCATTCATGTAAAACTGTTTGATACAACACAACAAACTACTTTCAATGAAATTGGTATGAGTTGGGAGGATTGGCAATCTACAAGCTTTGCAGACTCTTTAAGTAATTTATACATTTCAATTGTATTAAAAGGCAATTCTGAAATGGTCAGCTTGGGTTTTGAATCATTTAAAGGCGAAAAAACACGCGTCCCATTGAACGAAAAATTTCTATACAAAGAAGCGTTGGGTTGGAAAACATACCTCATTCCACTAACAGCATTCGAATTCCAAAAATTAAATTTTCAAACCTGCTGTTTTAAACAGTTTATATGCACTTTTAATCAAAAAGGCGAAGTCATATTGGGAAGCATTCAAATCATTAAAAAATAAGCACATGAAGTTAAATAATTGTATCATTTTAATCTGTTTAATATTTTGTCAATTTCAAACAGAGGCACAATCCTTTTTAAGGTGGTCTGATGAATTCAACGGAAACAGCTTAGACACCAATAATTGGGAAGTACTGCTTGGAGACGGCTGCCCAAATTTGTGTGGATGGGGCAACAACGAATTAGAATGGTATAAAAAGGAGGCCATTGTTGTTAATGACGGCTACTTAAACATCAAAGCAAAAAAAGAAATTACTGGTAATTCTACTTATAGTTCAGGTAGAATGAGAAGCCTCAATAAATTTGATTTTACCTGTGGTACTGTCAAAATAAGTGCAAAGCTACCAAAGGGAAGAGGGTATTGGCCTGCTGTATGGTTTTTACCTTCTGACAACTTTTGGGGCACATGGCCACTAAGTGGTGAAATAGATTTGTTAGAAGGTAAAGGTCAAGAGCCTCAAACAATTTATGGCACTATACATTACGGCGCATATTCTCCAAACAACAAATATTCGACGTCAAGTTATACGCTAGGGCAAGGCAATTTCACAGATTATTTCCATGAATTTGAATTGAATTGGAGCAAAGATAGTATCAAGTGGTTAGTGGATGGTGTATTGTATGCAAGCAAAAACCGATCAATGGTGAAAGATTTTAGTTGGCCATTTGACCGTAATTTTCATTGCATCATTAATTTGGCAGTTGGTGGAAATTTTTTAGGCTATCCTGATGCAAGCACACCAGATACTGCTTCATTAATTGTAGACTACATAAGGGTTTATCAAGATTTAGACAACATGGTTATTTCTGGGCCAACAGATTTAATGTACAATGCTTGGCAAAGTGAGTTTTATGTACCGCAATTAACAGGGGCAACCTACAATTGGGAATTACCTCAATCGGCTACACTGATAAGTGGTTCTGGAAGTAATCGCGTTAAAGTAAAATGGGGAAACAAAACCGATAGCATCAAAGTAAACATTCAATATGATGGTAAAAACAAAACATTGTACAAACCAGTATCTGTTACACCCGATAGTTGTATTGGTTTGTTAGATGATGCCGAAAATCATAGAAATTTTTTCTGGGTTGGAGGTACAGGTACGTACAGAGCATCCGTTACCAATCCATCAAAAGA
>CANHRW010000208.1 GCA_947462865.1 Bacteroidota bacterium
CCATTTGCCTTTGGTTAATTCGCCCATTTCATTTTCTAAAAATGCTGCATATGCAGGCCATAAAGTCATTCCTTTAAATGCCTGCTGTGAATTGATAAAGTAATTGGAACCTATAGGATTCCCATCCTTAAAAGTACCCAATGCTGCCCAATAATTCTGAAGAGGATTTGGAGACTCAACAGGAAAATCAGTGCCAATGGCAATATTACCTGCATAGTTGAGCATTTTGCCATAAGCATAGGCATATTGCATTCTTGAGGAACCCAATCTGTTATGTACCCATAAATGATCGCTGAATGCATGCACAGGTTGAATACTTGGTAAAATGTTTTTGCCATCTAAATAAGGAAATAAATTGCTGTCCAAAACTTGAGCATGTTCAATTCGCCATCGTCTCTGTATATGCTTGGGCAATGCTTGAGCATATTTGGTAATCACAAATGAATTAGCTGAATCACCTATAGCATGTGTACTCAGCTGAAATGAGCTTGAAGCCACCCTATGAATCCAATCTGAAAACAAATCAGGAGACTGTAAAAAAGAACCATACCAATGTTGTTGGTCTGAATAGGGTTGCTTTAAACAAGCACCTCTTGAACCCAAGGCACCATCAACTAGCAACTTAAAACCAATTACTTGGAGTTTAGACTTGTGTATAGGTCCGTATTTGTTTAAAAAAGCAAATGCCGTATCTGTTAAATACAACATGGCATTGATTCGAATTTTGAGTAATCCAACTTCTTGTAATGAATCAATTAAGTGTAGGGTTGGCAAATCAATTCCAGCATCGTGTACCATGCCTATGCCATAATCAAAACAAATAGATTGTGCGCGTAAAAGTGCAGCTATTTGTGTTTTTCTATCTAAAGTATTCAAGTACTTTTCAACTGTATCAGCTGCTGCATCAAACAATAAACCTGTTGCTTTGCCATTTACTTTAACCATTAAATTACCAAACCGAGTACAAGTATCTGAAATACCTGCCAATTTCAAAGTAGCTTGATTAACCAGAGCTGCATGTCCGTCTACCCGTTTTAAAAAAACAGGTGTCGTTGGGAATTTTTGATTGAGCAGGTCGTTAGATGGAATCATTTTATCTGAAAAATTCTCTTGATTCCAACCCCATCCTTTTATGTATTTTGCTGTATGATTTTGTGCTGATTTGTTACAAATTGCAAGTATTTCTTGCATGGATGTAGCTGTCCTTAAGTCTGGTTGAGAAGCTACAATGCCTAAACCACTTAAGTGCCCATGTGCATCAGTCCAGGAAGGATAAACATAAGCTTGATTCAAATTAATGGTTTGCTTTGCTTGATATTGGTTTTTAATGGTTTGGTTAGAACCCAAGGCTATAATTTTGCCTTGCTTGACTGCCATTGCTTGTGCCACTTCCTGCATGGTTTCAAAAGAAAAAATATGTGCATTGTAAAAAATACAATCAACCTTTTCTTGAGCTTGAACTGTAAAATATAAACAAGTAATCAGGCAAAATAACCAATTTTTAAACATTAGATTTTTTATTGGGATGTTGATGCTTCCATCTTCGGTGACTCCATAACCATGCAGCAGGTTGACGCAAAATTTGTTGCTCTAGCAGATGTGTATGTGAAACAGTTATTTGAAATGGTTCTGTCTGATTAGGTGTTGCACTTACCAAGTCGAATTCAATGGTGTAATAGCCCCTCTTATTTCTGTATGCTGCACAAAAAACAACAGGCATGTTGAATTTCTTGGCTAATTTTTCTGTTCCCATAAATACCGCTGTATCTTGGTTTAAAAAGGTTAACCAATGTGCTTGTTCAGCTGAAGCTGTTTGATCAGCAATAAAAGCATAGCAATACGTTTGGTCTTTTTTTGAAAGCATAAACCTAAGTATGTCATGCATGGCTACAGGAATCATTCCAAATTTAGAACGTATTTGATACATGAACCAATCAAACCATTTATTGCTCAGAGGATGATACAATCCTGCAATTGGAATACCTGCAATTTGTAATGCATGTCCAGCCCACTCCCAATTTGCTGAATGTCCGCCAACCAAAATAACCGATTGTTGCTGTTGCATAAATTGCTGAATCAATTCTAAATTTTTAAATTGAACCCTTTGCTGCATTGAGCGCTTAGACATTGTAATTGCTTTTAATGTTTCGAGGCTCACGTCAAATAAATTGTAGTAAAATGCCTTTGCAATAAGATCGCGTTCTGATTGTGTTTTATTTGGAAAAGCATTTTGAAGATTGTTTGCTACAACTTTAAGGCGATAAGGAAATAACCTGTAAAACAGAAAATGCAAAAAATCAGAGAAAAGATACAATAAAGGAAATGGCAATAATGCAAATAAGGTGAGCGGTATACTCAAAATCCCATAATACCATTTATGTGAAATGCCTTTTGACATGCAAATTTATTTATGCAATGATACTAAAAACATTGCAGGCAAAAACAGGAACATTTTTATTAAAAAAGAATGCTTTGAATGGAATTGGGTTGACTATCTATTTCTACAAATTGATTGTTTAAAAAAGATTTGAAGTGAATGGGGGTATCTGAGTCGTTAAGTACAATTAAAACGATTGAACCATCTGCATTTTTAAAAGCTGTAGCCTCTAAAAAACTATTGCTTACAGAGCAGGCCAATCTTCGCGCACCTGGTTTGATGTATTTTGAGAAATGCCCAATGTAGTAATATGCACTTGTATATGTTATTTCAGAGTTGTTCGTATTCACATGAACAGGTGCAAAACAAAAATTACCTTTGTGATTGGGACCACCATGCTGGTTCAATAAAATATTCCAGTCTGTCCAGGCACAGGTACCCGCATTGAAATCTCTAATCATTGATTTTGCATAGTAAACACCAATATCCCAATTGTTGATTTTCAAAGAGTCGAATCTTTCTTTACATCCTTCAGTAAAAATTAAATGGGTCGATGGAAACGCCTCTTTTACTTTGCTTAAGTTTTGGTGCATTTGAGTACCTCCTGCCCAAGTTTCATACCAATGGTAGCCTATTCCCCAAATATATTGAGCACATGCCGAATCGCTTAAAAGTGTATTGGCTCTTTGGTAAATTAAATCTCTGTTGTGGTCCCAAGCTATGATTTTCTTTTGTGAATAACGCTCCTTTTTAAGTGTTGGGCCTAAATTATATTTCAAGAAATCTCTTTCTTCTTCTGCAGTAAAAATACAAGACTCCCATCTTTGCTTGGCCATCGGTTCATTTTGTATGCTGAGTCCCCAAATGGGTAGGCCTGCTTTTTCGTATGCTGCTATAAAACGAACAAAATAGTTTGCCCAACTCTGGTAATATTGAGGCAATAATCTTCCGCCATTGTAAAGGCTTTGGTTGCTTTTCATAAAAGCAGGTGGGCTCCAGGGAGAGGCAAATAAATTGATGTTTGGATTTTTTTTAAATGCACTTTTTAAGAAGGGTATTCTATACTTTAAATCATGCGCAATAGAAAAGCTATTCAATGAAGAATCTACTTCTTTGATATAGGTATAGCTTTCTGATGAAAAATCACTTGAATGAATGGTGGTTCTGAGTAAATTGTATCCAATTCCCAATTTGTCATCAAAAAATGCATCAATGATTTGTTGTTGGGTTTGTTTATTGAGTAAGCCAAAGGTTTCTGCAGCTGCATCTGTAATGGCTGCTCCAATGCCTATCATTTGTTGAAATTGTTTGCTTGAATCTATAAAAATACAATTCTCATTTTCATTGGGTTGTGTGTATTGTTGATAGGTTGGTTGAACAGACAAAAGGCTCAAACGATTTGGATTGTCTTTTGCAGTTTCAATAATTTGTGGCCTTTGATTTTGAGCAAA